>JAPOKD010001000.1 GCA_029977825.1 Planctomycetota bacterium
CAACAGATCAATCCAGACTCGCTGCATCTCCGCAGTCATCGGCTCGGAGGAGTCATTGCGTTGCTTGAACTCAACAACTAGGGCCTCTACTCCGGCGGTTTTCTTCTGCAGACGATACGCTTCCACTAGCAAAGCCAGTGCATAATTTCGGTCTCGCTTCAGTGCAGCTGCCTCAACTGCCTGCCAGGCGGTCTCAATCGCCCGGTCCCGTTCTTTTGCACGGATTGCCCACTCAGTAACGCGACTGGCACTGCGAAACCGAGCAGTTCCTGTCCCGGTGATCGTAAACAACTTCAGCGCATCAGCATGGCGGTTCTGAACGGCCAATACATTGGCAGCACGATTTCTAAAACCGGTATCATCCGACTTGGACGCCAACTCAATCAGCGGCTTCGCATCACTTGCCTGCTTCGCCTTACTGTCGCCTAGCAATCCCATCAGTGCCAGACGCAGACTCACTGTTTGCCTGTCAGCCTCGGATAATGCCGATTTCGTAAGTTCCGTATAAATCTCTTTTGCCGCTTCCACTTCACCAAGAGCGTCGTGAAATTTCGCCTGAATCAAACGCAGATCGAGTCGGGACTCAGCAATCCCCTGCTGCTTGAGCAAATCCATCAGCAGGTCTGAGGCTCGTTGCAAATCTCCCCTGCGAGCTGCCAACTTCACTTCAATCTCGGCGATCACCTGATTGCGCGGAACGGTCAAGTCATCGGTGGACCTCGCCAACCAGTCCAGCGTCGTTTGCAGGTTCCCCTCATTCAAAATCGCGGTGTTAAAAAACTCAGCTCCCGCATCATCATTCACACCCTTACTGACGCCTTCATCAATCAACTTCGAGGCAGCCGCGATCACACTCTCACCGGGTTTCTCCTGCCCAAACGCTGAAGCGACGGGGAACATCACAACCAACAGACCGGCGATCACCGATTTCCTCAATGCATCAGGAACGGGTTTGCTTCGGCGCGGTAAGCGACGCAGAATAATCTCGACAATGAACAAGAGCAAAGCACTCGCATACAACCATGGAGCCAATGACAACAGCGTCTTTCCCTTGACTTGAGAAACAGGTGCATCAAGCCAGATTGACGTAGGGGACATTCGCTGACCTCCGGTAAGCGTGATGAGTGTTTCGGTATCAAGGGAATTGGCTGGGTCAACGAATCCCTCGGATGCAACTGGCGACATGACAGCCATCAAATTCCAACGTTCGGGTGTGCTAGTGGCTGAGGTCTCCATGCGAATCGTTTGGCCCCTGGGTGGAATCGGCATCCGAGCCACGTACCGATCAGGACTCCGTCGTTGAAATACCACCGGTTCTTTTGACTGAAAAAAGCGGGCGAGAGGCGTGGCATCCAAAGCCGCAACACCACGAGGTTGCTGCCGCACGGCATGGATCAAAACTTCCCCACCATCAAACTCTGAGTGAAACTGAAATGGCTCACGTGTATCAGCCGTGCTTCTCTGCAGGATTCGGGCCAGCGCGTTTCCATAGTCATCCCATTTCTGCCATGGCGTCGTTCCTTCGCCAAGTGGCTCGGTAGTCAGTGTGGTCACGCGCCCGAGTCCATATCGCCACGTCGCCAGAACGGGATGTTTCTCGGCCACGGTCTCCAACAGAACCTCACTCCCCGTCCGCGGTTTAGATTCAACGTATCCCGCAAGTGGTGGCAACTGAGCAGTATCGACATCGCCCCACCAGCCAGGTCCACCGCGAGCCTGCACAACATGTTCGCCTGGACGGTAGGATGGAAGCTTGGTCGTCGAAGGCTGCTTCAACAGGATCTCCGGCAAATTGAAACGATTGGGAACATTATAGAAACGCCCCTTTCCCCAGTTCGCGATGTTGACGAGAAACTCGCTGTGGTATCCCCCACCAGCGAGTACCGTCG
>JAPOKD010000708.1 GCA_029977825.1 Planctomycetota bacterium
CATTCTCAAAAAACGCTCCGCTGGTAGGTCAGAACCTCCACTGCTTCCCACATGAATGCGAAAAAGATGCGGAAGAGATGAGACCACTGCCCCAAGTCCCAAAGGCGATGGGGTCCCAAAGGCGATGGGCCCAGACCCGGGTACTTGCTACGGCAGACTCCTGAAAGGCCATCCGGTGTTCAAAGAGGCCAAAAAGAACCATTGATCCCGTCCCCATTCCTGAAACCTCCGTTCCGACAGCCTTGCCGCGTCAGCGAAACGGTACGTTCACTGCCGGTTCTCGCAATCTCTGCCCCAAATGACCACGATCCCCCAGTGATCCGAACCTGACATGCAGCAAGACTGGAGACTCTACTCCGCTCGCTACGCGACACGTCGAGACTCATCGAAGTTCGAAGCATCAAGCGTTGCAATGCAGCATAAAATCATTCACCCGGTCTCCGCTAGTTGATCGACTGCTCTTTGTTGACACCGAGCAATCTTCCTGCTTCTTTGACACGACCGCAGAATACCCAGTCTTCACACTGTGTCATGAAATAGAACATCAGCGACGCAGAAGCAGCTCTGCCACTCCTTTTCAACCAACCCCATTCCACGCGGATTGACATGCCCACCAATCCATTCTCCGTACCACAAGAACTACCAAATGAGCGTGGCGTGTTTGGCGAGGCACGGCTCATCAAGAAGGGTTTTTTGTATCGAGTGATTGAAATCGAGAAACCGGTTGCCATGAAGTTTGTTTACGACGGCTGGTGGTTTCGGCAAACCATCAAAATCAGTGACCACATGGCTTGGTCACAAATCAGCTGGCTGACGATCGAGCGAAACGCCGAGTTCGAAATTCCACTGGGAGTTTCTGCCAATCGTTTACCCTGCAAAATCGAGATCGATTTTGCCAAAGCATTGTTGATCAGGCGTTTCAGGATTTGGATCGACGAACGCCTGGTCTACGACGAGATTGTTTGAGGTTGCGTCAGCACATCCATTGTGTGAACGAAAAAACTCAACACAAATTCATTCAAGCCGCCTCTGAAGGAAGCTCCCGATACCCCAAGTCACGATGGCAATCGGTATCCACGGACGTGATTACATTAGCCTGAAGTTCGAAAGTGCTGGCTCGATCAGACTCAAGCCCCATAGCGGCGGGACCTGGCTTGACAGCATCAAGAACAAGAGATGTGTATGCAAATGGCTGAGCAACATTTCGCTCATCAAACAAAAGCGTTCGCTTCACCAGCCCTTTTGACACATCCCAGTGATTGGAATGAAAGACACCTTCGCGATCAAAGAACTCGATCATTTGAACTTGAAAACCCGCCCTCAGGAAAGTTTCGGCCAAGGACTGATGAGTGTAAGACCTGCACCAACGATCCAGCCCCATCCCATTTGCACCCGAACGTTGAAGAGCCTGATGCTGCTGCGACGGATGAAATCCATCAGGGACAGCAACACGCAAGTAACCTCCGGGTCGCAAGAACTGAAAGCAATTTCGGGCGGCCACTTTTCCACCTTCTTCGCTTAGGTGTTCCCAAACATGCTCTGCAAGAATCGCATCAATAGAGCTTTTTTGAAAAAAGCAGCTCCAACTAGCAGGATTCACCAGATCCAACTGGTCACGTTCAACCTGAATCCAAGCTTCCGCACAATGACTCTGCGGTCCGATAGCTAATCGGATTTGATCGTGTGACTCAATCTTTCGGCGCAGAAATCGTGCCATACGTGACTGACGACTCTGACGTCCCAACCAATTTTGCATCCAACGCACGGCATGCACCCTGATGAGTACGGAACAGAACGTGACGTGTAGTTGAATACAGCAAATCAAAGCATTGTGTAAAGACGAACCAACCCGCGTTGATTCAGTCGACGGGGAAGTCGATCTCAAGCAAGACACCACGGGGCCCAGCATTGAGCACCTGGGTCTCCCCAATGCACACCTGTTTTTCCCAGTCACTGTGGATATGCCCACAGACCACAAGCCGGGGTTTCGTCTTTTCGACAACGTCACGAATAGCCTGGCTACCGCGAATCTGTCCACTGCTGTCGTGATCAACAGAGTCTAGCGGAGGTGAATGCACGACCAACACCGCGGCTGAATTGCACCCGGCCAGCAGAGCGTCTGCCTCTATTTCGGAAAAGTCATAGCTCCAGTCCCCAAAAGGTGTCACCGGTATACCACCCCCCACCCCCCAGAACCGAACCCCTTCAACAACACAGCCAGCTCCATGCAATACAATGGCACTTTTCCAGCCTGATCCACGAACTGCGTCTTCCAGTTCCGAGTCAGATTCTCCATTTCCTGGTACCAGTATCGCTGGCTTGGTGATGCTGGACAGCACCTTCAGGGTGTCTTCCACCCCGTGTCGACGAGTCGCGAAGTCACCTGCTCCGATCACGACATCGGCATCGCTGGATTTCTCAACCAGTTTTGCCGCTGCCTCGACATCACGATGCAGGTCACTAAAGCACAAAAATTTCATTTCAATATTCTCACTGGACTGAAATTAGCGATGGTTACCGAACGTCGATCCGCAGCATTAACCTCGACCGGGACACCAAAGGCATGAATGCAGCAGTCGCCATCACTTGCTGGTTTCGGTTACAGTTATGTTGGACAAGTCGTGGTGTTTCAACACCAAGTTGTTTCCACGATGCCGTCAAGCGATTAAATTCACAGGAATGTACAGGTGAGGCAGTCGTCGACAGGTCTTAACTTGCCGCGTCTTCTGTTTTTCTCGCAACACTATCCACCCGGCAACCTCGTACTCGCCCACGGTAACTTCTTTCATGTCAGGTTCATCAAATCAACCCACCGACTTCCGTCGGCCGATGATCTTGGTACTCTCCATCGTGCTTCTGGCTACGTTTGCTTATTTTTCTTTGAAAGAGGGCCAAAGAGGCGAGCACAAAATGCTCACCAACGCTGCGGGACGCATCGGCCTTGTGATGGCTGGGCTTTGGATTGCATGGCCAAGTTTGCTTCGCCCCATTAATTGGCTCCCACCTGGAATTGCCGTTTTGGGCGTTATTGCACTTGGCGTGATCGCAGCTCGCCCCACCCTCGCGATTGTGGCAATTCCACTGGTCGGCACGGCGCTTTTCATAACGACAATCGTCCGCAGCATAAAACCCTAGGCCGATCGATGGTTCGAAAAACTTTTTCTACCTCCGTTCAACCTGCTGTGTAATCGATCGCATTCGGCCTCATCCTCAGCTCCCGAACTTCCAAGCGTTTTATGCTGGGCGTCTCTTGCCGAAAGGTCACGGCACTTAAAAGCGAGTTCGCTAATCGGCCTCAACTGCTGATTATTTGACAAGACGTATCGTCAAAGGGTAACGGTAGGATTTCCCCGACCAGACTTGCATCGGTGCAATGATCCCGAAGATAAGTTGCATCGCCGGCACGGCTAGAAGCAGGGGAATGGCGATCCCACAACTCACCATTCCTGACAATGTTATCGCGACCGTTAGCAGGAGCAACGAGATCTGAAAGTTCAAAGCCTCCTTCGCTTGACTGGCAACAAAACTCGACGTCTGCTGATACAGCAGGTAGATCACAAGTGGACCAAGGAAGCCAAGCGTACCGACCGTAAACATTCCAACCAAACCAGACGCATGCGCGATAGTCGCCAACGTGCGATCGTCCAAGGGAAGGGAAGTGCTGG
>JAPOKD010000367.1 GCA_029977825.1 Planctomycetota bacterium
CTGATATCACCCATCCGCTGCAAAAGCCGTGCGTGCATGACCATTGCGTATGGATCAGCATCCTTGCCCACCGCCAGCGTCTCAACGATTGCCAGTGCATGGGAATCCTTGCCCTGCCGAAAATAGATGTCGGCCAGACTCAATTGCAAAACGACGCTCCCGCGGTGATTTTGCAGTGCATGACGCGCAGCCTGTTCAGCCTCTTCATAACGTAACAACTCGACCAGCAATTTGATCAACTGCTGAGCCAGTGCTTCATTCTCTGGAGAGACGCTCACAGCATTTCGCAACGCCTCGATGGCGGCATCATTGGGATGGGTCACAACTGTCGTTCCTCCGCCATTCTGTTCAATTCTTCCAGGCACAGCATTGTGTAAGTCAAATTCGCAACTCCATACGCTCCACAATCTCGATGCTCGCAATGACAACTGAATGCTGCGTCATCATCAACTCTTACAGGAAAATCACCCTCAACTCACTGCAAAGAATCAGACCACTGGGAACTGCAACTATCGCACCCCATTCGGTCTCTTCGCATCCACATCCAATCCAGTATTACCCTCGATTGCGGTATCACCCGCAACAGTTGCATTACCAGTTGGCACATCACGCCCCTGCACTTCCAACTCCGATTGCTGTGCCCGAGCAGCCTCCTCCTCACGCAGCAGAACTCCGTGCAAAGAATTGATGGAAAGATAAGTAAGCACGCCTCCGACAATGAACAACACCGCCGGAATGCTCAATCCAATCCGCGATCGTTCAAAATTTCCGAAGGGATAGTTGGTCATCTGACGGATCCAAGTTGCAGTGAAGCCGAGTCAAAAGAATCATTACACAATTATCTTGGCGTTTATGTTAGGCGAAAACCCAATTACCAACCATACACTACTGCTACCACCTGCTGGCGAACATCCTAAACGCACGGGATTCATGTTTTGCCTAATCTCAACACGCCCCCCCAGCGGCATGCCTGAGAAGTGACATAGAACATCGTGTTTTGCTGTCCTCACCACAGGACACGGTCAATTGATTCCCCAAGCTAACTCCCGACATGGGGTAACAGATCTTCCGAAACCCACCGATTCACCGCTGCAGTTTGGAAGCTGCACAATCACTCTCATTCAGCACTCTCATTCAGGCTTTCGGCAGGTAAACATCAGCATAACTGGCACTGGGCGGTTTTCTGTCTTCGCAACCACCAAAATCCGCGCAACCGCACCCCATCCCTGCCACAACCCGATTTTCGCACTTCCTTTTACTAAAGCGTAAGCAAGAGTTAGATGAAACCGACGGTCAGGTCGGTTTCAACCAGTCCAGTACAAACCAGTCTCCTTCTACACTGCTGAGTCACTTCATGCCGTCACGCATTCTGCTGATCACTGTTTTTTGCATCACGCTATGCTTTGCAGCAGTGGCAACTGCGCAGGAAGGACGATTCTTTAGCAACCGTCGATACACTCCACCCAATTACTTCCCTGCAACACGCACGCGAACTCAACGACTTTCCCTCGAGCAGATGGACCGAATCTACGGGCCCAGTATCCTAATCCGCACTCAGCAGCAAGCCTCGGACCCCAAATCGGCGTTTGTCGTGCAGCCTCGATAGGCATGCCCATTCATACCGCGTCTCAATCGGGCTACCAGAACCGTTTAGCAATCGCGGACCATCCCGTGCATGGGACCTATGGCACCTCAGCCATGCAGTACACGCATTCAGCCTTCCTAAACACCTGTGCCTGACTGATCCGCCATTTCGTTCACGCACCATATTGTCACTACCCATCACCGTACGGGTTGCTCTCTATGGCATGCTGCAAACCGCCAGGGAGCGAACCTGCATTTCTTAACACTGCTGCCAGCGCAAGCCCAGCGTCAACCCAAGCCCACCGACCACGACGTCCGGTTTTAACATGAAACACCGAATTCTACTGGGTACTTTGCTTTTCGCCATGCTTGGCACCGATGTGTTAGCACAAAACAGAACCCATCGTCGCCGAGGCATAATCTTTGGAGGCATCGCTGGCGCTGCACTCGGCGTCGCGATTGGAGACAAGGGGAACAACGAAGCAGCTGGAGCCATCATTGGAGCAGCTGCTGGTGCGTTCGCCGGTGCTGCGATAGGAAATCAAAAAGATCAACTCATTGAACAGGACATGCGTTTCCAGACTTACAGATATGGTTACGGAACATCTGGATATCCTGCACAAATCCACTCGCATAGCCAACTGCATCGCTCCACGCCTGACTTGCATCAACAGAAAACGCCGCCGAATTACGCGCACAGCAATCGAACACTTTTTCAGGGTCATCCCCAGCCACCAACTGGCATGATGCTACCCTACAACCAACCTCATGCTTATTCACAAGGCCGTCGCTACCTTGCAGAACCTGGCCCAGAACCGGCGGTCAGTAATCTCGAGTACCAGCACCAGACACCAAAACCAATGATGTCTGAAAACAGACGCTCTGGCCGGCGATTAGAGATGAAAGACGTATTAGCCATGACACGCAGTGGCATCAGCCAATCTCTGCTCCTGCGGCAAATAGAAACACATGGATTCAAGGGCCAATTGAGCGTTCCCGATATCATCGCGATGCACAAAATTGGAATTCCAGATGAAATCCTTGAGGCGATGCAGATTCACGGCGATCATCAGCCGCAGCCAAACGCAAACATCATCAAACCGGGCTCGCATCAACCGTTACCAACCGCCGCAATCGAAATGCTATTACCACCTCCCCCGACACAACCACGATAAGCTGCTATGATCCGTTGCCACTAACCAGTCGCGACGGCAAGTGACTTACATCATTCACCCGCTCGAGGCTCCACGCGTTGCAATCGAATACCAACCGGGTAACACCAGCATTGTGCAAACTGGTGGCCTGAAACGCGTCCCGACTCTCACCAAGCAAATTCAGCAGCAGTCTGCGTATAAAACGGTCATGCGTTACGACAACAATGCCAGTGTTCAAAGTGTCAACGCAGTGAATGATACGCTTCGCAACTGCGTTCGCTCGACGTGAAGCCTCGTCGGGTGATTCGCGTGGTCGCCCCCACCACCCTTCCTCTGTGATCGAGGGATCCAGAGTACTGAGCAATGAGCTTACGGCAACTTGCTCAATGATCTGGCTACGAGTCATCCCTGGTCCCCCTGCGCTCTTATTTGGGCCGAATCCTCGGAACATGCCTCCTTCTTCAAACATGTCCCCCCACACGTACACATGATGACCGGTGCGATTATGTATGGCCCGCGTCGTTTGCAGGGCTCGCAGAACGGGACTTGTGACCAACATGTCAAACTCAATCGTCCGCAGCCAGTCAGCCAAATATTGCGTCTGAAGCCTGCCCACAGCAGTGAGTGGCGGATCTTCGACGCGGCAGTACGCCGGTCTCGCATTATTCAGACTTTGAGCATGTCGAATTAAGTAAAGCAACATCCCACTCACCCAAATACGTAATTCAGTTCTTTACGCCCTCTCGTAAGACCGGCCCGTGTGCGTGTTCCAAGCTCCGAGCAGATTGCCTGAGCGGTACACGGCTTGCTGCAGCCGAAATATGCCAACTGCCGGCTTGATTCAATCAACTAAAGAAGACAAATTGCGGCAATCAACGCACGCGACGAACGAACCTGGTACGAACATAGTCAATCATCATCCATTCAATGACGACCAAGACGACAGGCACGAGAAACAGGGCACACTGCGCGACCCTCTCGTCCTCGAACCAAGTGTCTCCAGACACTTGCAATGCGGAAATGACTGCCAACACAAGAGAGCCGTTCAAGTACAGCAGAAAGCAGGTAAATAATGCAGAGCCGATACCAATAGCGCACCCAGCTGTGGCGACTCCCAATTCATCAGATGGTTGCTTGTTCATAGACTGGCATTCATGGGCAAAACCTGGCTAAGCAAGATGGTAACCACCAATCCCACCAACGAAAGTACCATCAACAACGGCGTCCAACTCCGTAACGACTCTCCTTCGGTCAAACCACCCATTTTAGTGAACACCCAGAAGCCGCTGTCATTCATCCAACTTCCCATGAGCGATCCGGTACCGACTGCGGTAGCCACATAAACCATATTGTAGTCCGGTTTGGCATCTCCAATGATTGCGGCCATCATTCCTGCACCCACGATCATGGCAACGGTACTACTACCCTGCGCAACTTTGAGAACTGCAGCAATTCCCCAGCCCAGCAGCAGGAGTGCCACGCCAGAGGCTCCGGCATCAGAAAAGTACTCCTTGATCGTGTTGCTGATGTGCGTGTCCTGTAACATCGCGCCAAAAGCCCCACCTGCTGCAGTAATCAAGATAATCACACCACCGCTCATCAGCGATTCTTCGACATCTTCACTGAGGCTGCGCCAGGACAGCGACCTGACAAATTTAAGCGTCAGCATTGAGACGATGGCAGCCAACATCAAAGCGAAGTTGGCGTTACTCCACAGTGACAAACTGTTCGAGACCTCACGTTTGGAGGTATTCCAGCTATGTTTTGCGATTAACCATGGATAGGCGTCTTCCAGAAGTGACCGGTTCATTCGACGCCGGTCAACCGGCTTCATTCTTAATTGATTCGCTCCCAACTTCGACTTCGACACATCCGACAGCGGCACACCAAGAAACGCACGTTCATCGTACAAATCATCATCCAGAAGCACCTGGTTGAGCAGTTCAACCTGACGCTCTTTCTCGGCAGGCGTTGTAGCAATTGCCTTGAGTTCATCACGCTCATTTGCTGACAACTGATCGCTACCAATCACGCGTCCCGCAGGCGTATTGGCATCAGCATCGACAAACATCGTTGCCAACTGTCCGAAATCCTGAATATCCTCGACCATCAAACGGGCTTTATCTTCACGATCAGCCAAAGTCATAGCGAGAGTTCCAGCGCCAATCAAAACAACCGGCAGTAGAACAGGCAGCAACGAGACCCAAAGTGATGGCAACTGAGCCTCAGTGAGGGCCTGATGTTTTTCTTCCTTTGCGCCCAGCGGCCGCATTTCCACCGGCATGATACGGTCAGCGATATAGGAATAAGTCAGTCCGACAATTGCTGCAGGCACTGCAACCATGGTACCTACCAACATCATCATGCCGATATCGACACCAAGAATTGCAGATACAAGCAGTGGTCCTGGTGTAGGTGGAACAAGCGTATGAGTAATTGCCCCGCCGGTGGCGATGGCCATCAGGTAACGCAGGTAATTCTTGTTCGTGCGCCGGTACAAACTTCTTGCAAGCGGCACCAGCAGATAAAACACCGTATCGAAGAAGACTGGAATCGCAAGCACGAATCCGCTGAACATCAAACCAAACGAAGCCTTTTTTTCACCAGTCACATGAATAGCACTGCGGACAATCCGGTCAGCGGCCCCACTGTCCAACATGCACTTGCCGATGATAGCCGCCATCGCAATCACAATGCCGATGCCACCGGCAGCGCCACCAAAGCCTTGCACAACCGCTGCCATTCTTGAGCCAGCATCTTCACCATCGACCCAACCAACGCCAAGACTGACGATCAAGGCCGAGATAATCAAAGCCATGAATGCGTTGAGCTTTAGCCCAATGATCATCCCCAGTACCGAAACAATTCCAACAACAAGCAACACGACAGGTGCAATGCCGCTGGTGGCTTCCTGCTGCTCCACCTTCTCCTGTCCACTTGCGGACGCCGGGCTTGAGGCAACCGCATCCGAAGAGGCTTGCCCTTCACCTGCCCCAACAGAGGCCTCCTGTAGAACCGGAGCCGCAGTCTCAGGTGCAGACTTTTCGGGATCGGCGTTTTCGGAATCGGCCGGCTTGGCGCCAACTTCCGCACTCGCATCTGCATCTTGAGGAGAAGCACACGTCACGTTGTTGCTGAACGCAAGCGGCAGCACAGTGAGACCAATGATCAATAGGAAACGTCGCATCCCGAACCTCAATAGGTGCTTCAAA
>JAPOKD010000759.1 GCA_029977825.1 Planctomycetota bacterium
ATGCAAACCATGCCTTTGGTCGAAAGAGCCATGGAGCAGTTTAATCCAGACGAGGGCCAATTGATCTCTGTCAATCTGCAAGAATCTGTCCAACAGATACGGCCTGTACTTGAACGGTACAACCTCAACGCGACGGTAGCACTTGACACTGACGGCGTTGCTGCTGCTCGCTACGAAGCGAAGGCCATTCCGCAACTAGTGATAGTCGGAAAAGATGGCATTGTAAAAGAACTGTATGTGGGAGGTGGCACCAAGATGGTGGAAAAAATGTCCGCCGCCATTACAGAACTCGTTAACGACACAGTCGAATAAAACAAGACTTCCTGACTTTCTTCGCCGCAAGATGCACGGTGCAGTTGCGCAACGTAAACCCGAAGCGCAATCGACAGTTGGACCGATGGCCAGGTCACCACGCCTGCGGCTGAAGCGAACCTGCGCAAGCCCGACTAAACTTGCGACGAACCGGTCTGCATCAGATCAATCAACGTCAATCTCACAGCTACACTCAACAAGCAGATCAGGGCAACGTGGACACTGCTCCTGCGGGCAACCGGGAACATGGAACTGATCCACGAGGACACCGCAATCCTGGCACTGATCATCCTGTCCGCCTGCCGTCGCCGTATTGGCGACGCGTTCAAACGATTGCCCATGCATGAGATAGGTTTTCAGTTCCTGCGCCTCCTCAATCTCCTGCGGCCAATCTGCAGGCATCAAAACACCGTGATATTCGACCAATTCACCAGCGCCCGACTCGAGGTCCTCGTTAACCGCACCAACCTCCGCGTCTAAATCCAACAATTCCCAATCACAACAGCTCACAAGTTCTTCAGATCCGGCCAAGAACAGACAAAAAGCGCTGACAACATCCGCAACAGTAATCTTGTTGGACGCCACCTTGTAATGCTGATCAGCTGAGCCGTGACGATATTCCAACTCGAAGGTGCCATCTGCATTGTGGTAACTTTGAACAAAAAAACCTTCCTCCTGCCAAAGCACCACAAACTGATCTACACCGAGCGTTTCGATACACTTGCGAATATCAGATTCGGTTGGCGAATCCAAATGGTCAGTGTCATTGATATTAAGACGCATGATGGCTTCCCCGGAAAACAAACACAGCGAACGAGCAAATCAACGCAAATGACATCAAAATCGACCAACTTCTGTTCGCAAGTCGACTCAAAAGATTAACCCCACACGCATGCAACAACAGATTTCAGGGAGATTGTCTCCACAAGTCGCTACGGTCACAAGCGGTCTAAGCCGCTTCACTACAAGTCAAAACTATACAACTCAGATTGGACGTCGACTCGGTACGACCCTCCCCTGTTCATCTGGGCACAAACGCCCATTGATGCCAACCGTCTCCACGTGAGGCCATCGTTACATGAACGCACCCGAAACAGTTGATTTTACAATTCAGTGGAGCATCCGCGTCTCACTAATCCTCGTGTACACGCGTCTGATCTACCGACTGTGGCGCGGACAGACGGCTCAGTTTGACAAACGCACAAGTGAATACAGCCTTTGGTTGGTCGCCTTTCTATTCATGGTCTTACATGTATGCGTTTCATTCCACTTCGTACACCAATGGGCGCACAGCGACGCGTGGGATCGAACGGCCATTGAGACACAGAGGATCACCGGCTTGCGAAGCGGGTATGGCATCTGGGCGAATTATCTGATGCTTGCCGTCTGGTCATTGGATCTAATAAGAAACACCGTTGCGCAAAAAGAATCGCGAATTCCATCACTTTTCGTGGACCGCATGGTCGCCTTCTTTTTTGCCTTCATGTTCATCAATGCGACAGCCGTATTTGGGCCAACCGGCTACCGGTACCTCGTGTTACCCGCGTTGATTCCCGTGCTGGTGATTTGGCGGATAAAGAAGGCAACAGCGTTGCCCCAACGGCAATAAAACCAACGTCAAGAATACGCCCGAATTTTGCAATCAAGTAATGCCCCTGCCGTTACAATGGGAGCTTCTCGAGCAGCAGAACCGCCCTACTCGCCCGGACGATAACTATGCCCACCATTCATTCCATCCCACACTCGCTTCTTTTCCTGCTCGCCATTCTGTCGAGCATTTCGCATGCTGCATCTCCAGACTCACCAGACACTTCCTCCGCTTCAAACCAGCCCGTGGAGTGGACTTTCCAGTCTGCTCGTGAGGAAATAAAGCCTGCACACCGGCAAATCAAAGCCACAGGGACAACTCCGGCTTTTCTGGAAATTTCTGCCGATCATCGAGAAGGTCTATCTGGCTACTGGTGCGCGCGTCAGGCAGTCAAAGGCGGCACTCACGTCGAATTTACTGTGCGCAGGCGGACAGAAAACTTGCAGCTCAAAAGACGTGCGGCCATCGTAAGAATTCTATGGCTTGACGAGCAGGGGCGGCCGGTGAAACGGGAAGAACCTACCTTCAGCTCCTATCGCCCCGGTGAACGACCGCGAGCCGAACCCGAATATCCTCCAGTGATCGAGTCCAGTCAGCAGGCTGACGTCTTTTCCGGTACCTATGCGGTTCCCCCGGAAGCAACGCAAGCACAAATCGAATTGCACTTTCGCTGGGGCACGCCTTACTCAAGCGTACGTTGGGAATTGCCAACGTTGAAAAGCGTCGCTGCACCCAAGCCACGCATCGTAAAACTGGCGACTGCACATCTGCAACCACGCGACGGCGTCACACCGCAGGAGAAGTGCCAACAGTTCGCTCCACTGATAGCCAAAGCAGCAGGGCAAGGGGTTGATCTCATTGTGCTGCCCGAGACGCTCACCTATTACAGCAGCGGCGGTACCTATGCCGATGCAGCGGAACCCATCCCGGGTCCGTCAACGGAGTACTTTGGACAACTTGCGAAACAACATGACATTCACATCGTTGCCGGCTTGATCGAGCGAGACGGCCATCTGGTTTACAACGTTGCTGCCTTGCTTGGACCAGACGGCAACCTGATTGGGAAGTACAGGAAAGTGACTCTGCCTCGCGGTGAAATTGAAGGTGGGATCACGCCAGGGAATTCCTACCCGGTCTTCGAGACGCGATTTGGCAAAATCGGAATGATGATCTGTTACGATGGTTTTTTCCCAGAGGTTGCCAGGGAATTGAGCAACCGTGGGGCCGAGATCATCGCTTGGCCTGTGTGGGGCTGCAACCCAATGCTAGCCGCGGCTCGGGCGTGTGAAAATCACGTTTATGTCATAAGTAGCACATACACTGACCGAAGCCGCCAATGGATGACTTCCTCCATATTTGCTCATGATGGAACAAGCCTCGCCACCGCTGAGGAATGGGGCACCATGGCTGTCGCCGAGGTCAACCTGGGAGCGCCTATGTACTGGCACAGCCTTGGTGATTTCCGGGCACAGATTGCCCCTCACCGCCCCCAGATCAAACCTCAACCATGATGCAAATTTCACCGGCGCCGCAT
>JAPOKD010000011.1 GCA_029977825.1 Planctomycetota bacterium
ATCACGGGGCTATAACCTGATCGATTCTTTGGTGAGGCATCATGATCAGGCGAGAATTGTGGCGATTTGTGATGTTGATAAAACTCATTACCGTGATCGCGCCTGGGGCACTGGAAGCGCATTTGGGTTGATTCCAGCCGGGCAGAAGATTGCTGCTGCTTATGCAAAGCACGGGGTTCAGGGATCAGAAGATGATATTTCGCAGTTCTCTGACTACCGCGATTTGCTCGAGCGAAGTGATATCGATGCGGTTGTCATCGCGACTCCTGATCATTGGCACGCGAAGTGTACGCTTGATGCCGTTTCACGAGGCAAGGACGTTTATTGCGAGAAGCCGGTGACGCATCTGTTTTCCGAAGGGCAGGCGGTTTGCCGTGAAGTGGAAAAACGGCAGGCGGTGTTTCAGACGGGATCGCAGCAGCGAAGTGATCGGCTTTTCCGTCGCGCTGTGGAGCTCGTCAGAAATGGGGTGTTGGGCAAACTCCACACAATCAAAGTGGGGCAACAACCGGGCTATGCGCAACCGATGGGGGATTCCAAGGTGTCGGAGATTCCCAAGCAGCTCAATTATGATTTCTGGTGTGGGCCTTCTAAAGTTCTGCCTTACATGCGTGCCCGACATCATCGCTGGTGGCGTGGGCACAGCGCCTACGGTGGTGGTGTCTTGATGGATTGGATCGGGCATCACAATGATATTGCACATTGGGCTTTGGGACTGGACAAAGCTGGCCCTGAAGAGGTCGAGGCCGTCGGCTGGACTTTTCCTGAAACGGAAATCTATGACACCCCTGTCCGCTACACGATCCGGTGCAGGTATGCGGGTGAAGTCACCAGTACGATTTCCAGTGATAATCGTTCGGGTCTGGAAATGATTGGCAGTGAAGGCTCGGTATTTGTGAATCGGGGCAAGTTGCGGACATCGGACCCGCGCTGGGCAAAGCCGGATTTTGATCCGGGGGCGATTCGAGTGACCGCTTCTGATGATCACATGGGGAACTTTCTAAGTTGTATTCGCAGCCGTCAGGAACCGATTGCGCCGGCCGAGGCCGGACATCGCTCAATCACGCCGGGGCATTTGGGCTATGTTTCAAATGCGTTGGGGCGACCATTGAAATGGAATGCAGGAGAACAGCGTGTCGTGGGTGATGAGGTCGCCAATCAAAAGCTGCGTCAAATGGAATACCGCCAGCGATGGAGCTAAGCTGTCGATGCCGGCAAAAGGCCATTGACAGTTGTTGGCAGCGTCCGTTGGTGTGTCAGCCATATCGCTGTTCAAATGCAGATCTGAAGCAGATTCAGTTGAGTGACTTGAAGTTATCCACGAACGCGGTTTTGAATGCGTCGCGGTATTCTTGATCTTCTTTTGGGAAGACGGATTCAAATGTTGCTGCATCGGCTGCCCCACGCTGGAACCGCTGTTTTGGATAGGTCGGCATTTCGACCCCTGTGATCTGCCGTACGCCAGAGGACACGATGCTGCCTTTCAGTCCGTAGAGCTTATCGTGATCCCAGTCCGTCAAGGCGACGAAAGGAACTTCTTCAGCAACTTCAATCACGTCGGGAACTGCGAAGGGACTGAATCCTGAAAAGCCCAAGGCGGCTGCTGGGGCACTCGTGCGTACATGGCCGCGACTTTGCCCACCGCTGTAGACAAGCGAGTGTTTGACTGCATCGACTCCCCAACCTTCCTGGTACAGCATGCGATTTCCCAGCACGCTTCGAATGGTAAGTTCCGGATTTTCTTCGATGGGATAATCTTTCAGATTCTCATCTCCGCCGTCGCCATCGATGAGATATTTCCAGTCGGGATAGCGTTTTCGAACGGCTTTCAAGAGAGCCAGTCCCATGGTTGCTGATTGGACATCAAGTGGTTTGTAGTCCTCGATGACTCGGATTGCGTCCTGCCACGAAAGATCCTGCTTTGGAATATCGACGACCTCCAGATACATTTCGCGATCGATTTTGTTCAAAAACTCTCGTGCTTGCACACTGTCACTGGGGTCTCCATCCACGGCCAAGGTAAAAGCCTTGAGGCGGGAGGGCGACTGGCCGCGTCGTCGTAGCAGGTAATCCAGGACAATGAGGACCGCTCCGCTGTCAATTCCGCCGCTGAACATGACCCCAATGGGTGCCGTTTCCGGGATCGTTTCCAGCCACTGATCGCAGACCTCAGCAAGCCGGCCGATGTAGTTTGCTCCAATCTGGTCGATATCTGCGGGGAGTCGATTTCGTTTAGGGGCGAAAAAACGCGTTAATACCGGGTTTGGGTCGGGGCAACCTACTAACTGAAGTTCCAGGAGGTGGTGTGCGGGGACCATTCGCGTGTAAGATGGATTAAACTGGTCGCTGAGGCCTTCCTGATCCAACTGTTGCGCGATTTCGTCAATCCGCTCGGCGATGATGAGTGCGGGACCCTCAGCTCTTTTGGCAAGGAAATACCGCATGGGGCGGCCAATTGAACGTGCCATCCGGATGGTCTTACCTGCCTGTTCACAGATTGCAAATTGACCTCCGATTTGTCGCACAGCCTCAACGTCTCCGCGTCTAACCGACGCACAGGCCGCATCTAAGCTGGTTCCAAGTAAGATGTTACCGGCTGGGTCGAGAAGATTGACAACCCGATCAATCAACCGTTGTGGTTGACCCTGAAAGCTTTGCGGTTCATTCACCGACGAGTCGCCTGATTGCGATGATGAGGCCGCTGATTGATCAGATGGATGGTTTTTTCTCATGAATCGTCGGGTAAAACGAGTTGTTCGGGTTGGTTGACGTGTTGAGCAACACCTCAACAGACATGATAACGGTTACCGAAAATACCATACGGGGTCTTGGATAATGAATCTGAGCGATCATTATTTTGACACCTGCTGAAGCGACTATGAATATGCAACACGAGCTTACATTTTCCAAGTGGCGACTAGAAGTCGGGTTGAGACGCAAAAAATCAATCCGGAAGTACCCATTCCTCCCCTTTGCACCCAGGCGGTGACATCCACCGTGGATTTGCACAAATATTTCGGCTCCCAAACGCCTCCCCGGGACAATTTCGTCTCGGTTTTGCGTTATTGGGCTGAGCATCGACCCAACGAAACAGCCTATATATTCACTGATGTCGAGTCGGTCGAGCAGCGGTTGACTTACTCACAATTGTGGGACGAAGTGCGCTCGCTCGCTGGTTATCTGCAGGGACGCTGCCGTGTGCGTAGTGGTGACCGCGTGTTACTGGTCTACCCACCGGGCCTCGACTTTGTGATCGGCTTTTATGCTTGCCATGCTGCTGGAGCGATCGCTGTCCCTGCGTATCCGCCACGCAGAAACCGCAAGGCTTCGCGAATTCGCTCAATCGTTGTGGATGCTGATGCGCGTTGGGCGTTGACGACACAAGCGCTCGCCGAACAGTTGACGGGGGATCGTCCACACGATGACCTGATTGGTGTCCAGTTGGTAGGCACCGATGATCCGGCCACACGTGATTCAGATGCATGGCGTTCACCCAAAATCACGCCCGACACGCTCGCCGTGCTGCAGTACACGTCGGGATCAACTGGATCACCCAAGGGCGTGATGCTGAAGCATGCCAACCTGATTGCAAACAGCGAACTTATTTTGCATGGTTTTGAGCCACAGGTTGAAATTGTCGGGATGAGTTGGCTGCCGACCTATCACGACATGGGGCTTGTGGGTGGTCTTCTGATGCCGTTGTACATTGGGCGGCAGAATGTCCTGACCAGTCCCATGACATTCTTGCAGCGACCGGTCCGTTGGTTGCAGGGAATTACCAAGTACGGCGTCACTATCAGTGGGGGGCCAAACTTCGCATTCCAGCTTTGCGTTGATAAGATCCGAGACCATGAGCTTGACGGTCTTGATTTGTCGACGTGGGAAATTGCATTTAACGGTGCTGAGCCAATCAGAGCTGCCACTTTGAATTCATTCACTGAGAAGTTTGAGAAGTGTGGTTTTCGTCGCTCCGCGTTTCTTCCCTGTTATGGGATGGCTGAGACGACGCTGATCGTAACGGGAGGCCCAGCGGAAACCCGACCCGTGATGACGACATTCGACCGTGCCGCTTTGGATGAGAAAATCGTGCGGCCGGTGCAGGCAGACCACGAAAACGCCCGCACGCTTGTGGGTTGTGGTGCTGTGTTACCCAATGAGAAGGTGATCATTGTTGAGCCCAGTACGAGGGAGATCCTGCCAAGCGACAGCATCGGTGAGATTTGGGTACAAAGTCCTTCGGTGGGCCAGGGGTATTACCAGCGCAAGGATGCGACGCTTCGCACTTTCCACGCTACCACGATCGACGGCGATGGGCCCTATTTGAGAACTGGCGACTTCGGTTTTCTGTACAACGGCCAAATCTACATTTCAGGCCGCGTGAAGGACATGATCATTGTCCGCGGTGTGAATCGGTATCCGCAGGATATCGAGGAGACCGTAGAGAGGTCCTGTGACGCTGTTCAGGCGGGATCCGTAGCCGCATTCGCGATGGACTATGAGGGCAGGGAGCAGCTTGTCATCGTTGCTGAAACGGTACGTCGAAGAAATATTGATGGAGACGGCAACCTCCAGAGAATCCGCAGGGCTGTTACCGCAGAACATGATTTGCCCCCGGATGCGGTGTATCTGGTACGAAATAGTAGTGTGCCAAAAACGAGCAGTGGCAAGATTCAGAGGCACGCATGCCTGCACGCAGTGCGCGATGGTGATTTGAAATTGGTCGCCAAGTGGGTTCGGTGGGAAGAAAACAACGAAGCGCGAATGAATTTCGATGCTGCACCCATGATGCAGGCCGCAGCTGCGGGTGGGCGATCCGCTGATGTCGATGTCAGTAACGTCAGTCCTGTGGTGATTGAGGCGATCAAGCACCATGTTCGTCGGGTTGCCGGCGAACGTGCCGCTGCCCTTGAACCAGCTACGAACATTGTCCTGGATCTCGGGCTTGACAGTTTGGAACGCCTTGAGATCGCTCGTAAGCTCGAAAAAACTTTTGGGGGCAGGTTCCCCGAACAGGTGCTCGATGACATCGAAACAATCGGGCAGACCGCCTTGGCAATTGAGCGTTACCTGCCGCCCGGTGGCGAGGCGCGCGCGGCGGCTCTGTTGCGAGGAGAAATGGTTGACGCAGAGGTGGGGGCCAGCGAGGCTGACCAAGCTGCTGTTGCAACGAATGTTGAGGTTGAGCCCGAAGACAGTTTTGAGCAGTTCGCTGAGTACCGGCGTCTGAAGACAACGATGCGTCAAATGCTGATGACGGGCGTTCCTAATCCGTATTTCACGGTCCACGACGGGATCGTGCGCGATCATACCGTGGTTGACGGAAACGAATTGATCAGCTTTGCCAGCTACAACTACCTCGGGCTCAGCGGGCACCCCGCCGTGATGAACTGTGCGGCGGATGCAATTCAGGAATACGGGACCAGTGTGTCAGCTAGCCGGCTTGTTTCGGGTGAGAAACCGATTCATGGTGAGCTTGAGCAGATGATTGCCGACTGGATCGGGGTAGATAGCTCGATTTTGATGGTTGGTGGCCATGCGACCAACGAGACCACCATTGGTCATCTGGTTGGCCCCGGCGACTTGATCATTCATGATTCGCTGGCGCACAACAGCATCGTCCAGGGAGCCTTGTTATCCGGTGCCCGCCGCCGACCATTTCCACACAATGACTTTGAAGCATTGGATCGGATGCTGACCGAGATACGCTCGCAGTATCGGAGGGTTTTGATCGCCATCGAAGGCGTCTACAGCATGGATGGGGACTATTCTGACGTGCCCAAATTCATCGAGGTGAAAAAGCGACATCGAAGTCTATTGATGGTGGATGAAGCCCATAGCTTCGGTACCATGGGCGAGACTGGCCGTGGGATGGCCGAGCATTTCGGAATCGACGCCCGCGATGTTGATATCTGGATGGGAACGCTCAGCAAATCTGCTGCGTCCTGCGGAGGATATATTGCTGGCTGTAAGGAGTTGATTGAGCTTCTGCGGTACACGGCGCCAGGTTTTGTGTTCAGCGTTGGTATGCCGCCGGGTCAGGTAGGGGCCGCCTTGGCTGCCTTGCGGACGCTTGACGCGGAGCCAGAGCGGGTTGGGATGCTGCGAGCCAAAAGTGAGTTGTTCCTGAGTCTGTGCCAAGAGGCAGGTCTCGATACGGGAGATAGTGGCGGAACGCCAGTTATCCCCGTAATTACAGGCAATTCAATGGTCGCGTTGAGGTTGTCCCACCGGCTCAAAGGCGACGGGATTAATGTTCAGCCCATTCTTTACCCTGCCGTTGACGAGTCTGCTGCGAGGTTGCGTTTTTTCATCACAAGTGAACACACGGATGAACAAATCCGCTTTACCGTTGCTCGCACGGCAACACACCTTGCAGAGCTGGGTTTTGAATCCAGCCCGGTTTCCGCGCAATGAATTTGCTAAGTTGGTCCGCTTGAGTCATGATAGACCTTGCGACATTTGGGGACTGCCCTAGAATCGCTGGAAGTGCGTTGGGTGATACCCGTTAATTAAATCGAATTCTTAAACGCCCAAAGTGCACCATACTTGGATCTGGCTTTATTCATCGAAGGAGAATGTCTTGCTTACTGAGTCAACTGTCGAGAGCATGTTTCGGGAACTGATCAATAACCCGAAACGAGATGAAGAAATCTTCGATAAGGCAGAGGAACTGCTTGAGGAAGAGCTACGACCTGAGAGCCCACTCAGGCATCGCTTGAGCGTCGAGCTTGAGGAGTTGCGGAACTTGCTTGCCAAAAGCTAGCCCGTTGACAGCTAACGCAGTTACGTTGGATCTTTGTGTCAGCACTAAACAATAAAAAATGGCCCCGCAAAGCGAACTTTGCGGGGCCGTTTACGTTTGATACCGGACTAGACACGGTTGAGCACGGCGGGCAGAAAGCAATCAGTGATTGAAATTCATACCGAATGTTGCACCGAACATGAACAGGCCTTGGTCCTTGTCGCCGCCGGCAAGTCCCTGCTGATTACCCTGACCACCTCGCCACAAGCCGCGTCCGAATTGAATGGCCTGCATACCAGCCCGTACGGAAAACATTCTGGTTAGCTGGTAGCTCAGCTCTGCACGAACGTCGTATCCGTAGTAAAATTCAGAATTCTTGGCGTAGATCGCGGGGTCTTCTGTCACTGACATGTTGATGACCTCGGCTCCGACGCCAGTGTCATCATACTGGGTGTACTCCTGGATTCTCTGGAACTTTGATGACTGCCAATTTCCTCCGAAGAATGCCCGGAAGTCTGTTGACAAAACATAGCGATTATGGGGCTTGAAGTATCGGAATCCGAGTTGTCCACCGAACATTTCGTTGAGTGTGATATCCTTCTGTGTGTTCAAAAATTCTTCGAACGGCTCAGCGACTGGGTCTGGCGGTGGCGGTGGATAGATGCTGCTATTGTACGAGTTGAACGCGTTCACGTCTCGCAGCTTCATGTAACGCAGACCAACCAGAGGCTCGACAATCCCGCCGTAGTGGTAGGGTGTCATACGCCACGTCTTATTGAGCTCGTAACTTTGGTACTGGAAGACGTTCGTCGTCTCACCTACGTTGTAGAAGCGAAAGTTGGATCCCAGGTTGTTTGCCTCCGAGAGGCGAACCGGAAAACCAAACGGTTGTGTTAAGGGTGGATAATCTGGCGGATCGTCGCCATCGGCTGGTTCGATATAGCGATTCAATCTTTCCTGCACGACGGTGTCTGCTGCGAAGACATTCAACTTGGTCCAGTTGAACAACCAGCCGTGCTTTTCACCAGGCAACATAAAACCTACTTGGTAACGATTTCCCCAGCCGCCGTCGAGTCTGTTCTCACCCAGGTCAGGTTTGTCAATGTCAGGTCTACCTGCGTAAAGGTTTAGCCGGTCGTAGGTAGCGAACCACCCGGTCGAAGCCCGCTTCTCGGGTTTCATATCCAGAAGATCCAGATCGTAGACTGGTTCGAACCAGCGAAAATCTGGATCAAATTCGAATGGGTCGACCACGTTGATTGGGTCTTTGGCGTCCACAATTGCAGCACCGCCCAGAAGAGCTAGTGCCGCGAGTACGCCTGAAGCCAGCTTCCTTACCGACATCGCTTGTTCCACCGTCTTGCAGTTAATTTTGCGATAGAGTCCAACTTCACGCCGAGCCCTACCTCCCTGCACACATCACCCAAGTGGGCAATTCCCGTGTGCCCCCGAACAAAACACCGCAAGCACGATGCAAAATGCCTCGCGCTCCGTTCCGCTTATTTCGGGTTGTGCGGATAGTATCGGACGCTTCAGCGGGCGAGGGTTAGCTTGTTTGGTCGTTGCAGCATTAAAAGTCCGAGAATCTGCAGGACCGGCACAGGTTCACACAAAATAGATGCTGTCACTGCCGCTTCAATGCCCGCTTGGCACGAAAAAAATCAGTCAAAATCTTTCCGCACGGGTCGGCAAGCACGCCGCCGGTCACTAGGCACTGGTGATTCATCCGTTCATCTGCTAGCAATTCGTAGAGGCTGCAAACTGCACCCGCTTTGGGGTCCGTGGCCCCGAAAACGACACGAGGGATGCGGCTTTGCAGGATCGCTCCGGCGCACATCACGCAAGGTTCGAGCGTGACATAGAGGGTGGTCTGTTCCAGCCGCCAGTCCGAGATTGCCGCAGCGGCCTGTGTGATTGCGATCATTTCAGCATGCGCGGTGGGATCATGGAGTGATTCACGCTGATTGGACGCCGCCGCAATGATTTCATGATCACGAATGATGACGGCGCCGACGGGAACCTCGTCGGCCGTCAAAGCTTCGTTGGCCTGCTCAAATGCTCGCATCATCCAGTGGTTATCAGCGTCAAACAGCTCTTCCTGAAATCCCTCACTCATTCTGGCTTCTCACTCCGTTGGCTTTGCAGCTTCTTTTTCAGCAGCCTTGATCTCGGCTGGCGTCAGTTTACGTATTTGGATGTTTCGAACTTCGGATTTACATTGAAATGCGGCCACGCCCAGTGGGACGCACTGGTCCATTTCATAGCGGATGTCGAATTCATGACCTTTGCGTAGTTGTTCTGCGGCGGGTTTATTATCGATCCAGCATTGAATTTGATTGGCGTCAACCCGAGCGCGAACCTTATACCACCGATCTGTTTCGAAATTCCGGAAGGAAGTTGTTTCATTCTCACTGGCGTCAAAACCATCAACACTGCTGATGCCAACAACGCCGCCACCCCATCCCCCCAGGATGAAACTGACGTGTTTCTTTCCGACGGGGAAAGTTAGAGCGCAGAAAAAGTCGAATCCCTCACGTCGGCGAGCCTCCAGTTCAACCTCGTAATTTTCCTTCGGCAATTCAGCTTCCCAACGAATTCCCGTCAAGGGGTCTCCCAGACCCATCGTGATCAGTTTGTCTTTGATCACAACCGGACCATCGCCACCGAATTGGCTCACGACCCATTTGTCTTTCAGAGGTTTCCAGGCCTGTTCTTTCTTTGTTTTGCCAGCATTCTTGTTGTCAGCACTTTTGGCTGCGGCTTCTTTCTGAGCGGGCTGTTCTTGAGTCTTAGGTTGGGCTTTGGGTTTCTGCTGCGGTGGTTCGGCTGCTAGCAAGGTTGGAGCTAGGTTCGCCATGAGAATCAGTGTTCCCAATGTCAATGGCGCGAAGCGAACGAACTTTGACTGGCCAATCAGCTTGAGAATCACGATGCATACCTTCATTGAACAGTGAATGGGGATTGTCGTTTTTGGGGAGAAGCACAGCGTGCAAATTAAAGGTGAGGTTCGGGGACGGCAGCTACGACGCGTGAAACGCCCCCTGATGAAACACTTCTTACTTCAGGCCACTTTCCCAGCCTACTCGATGGAGCGAGCCGAGATGCGTCCTGTTACCAAGATAACCATTTTTGGGTTCCGTTTGGCCATCGTCGTGCTCGCTGCGTACTGGTTATGCATATTCACTGGCACTCACTTGCCGAATATGGACGAAATTGTTGATTTGCGTTTTGGAGTGAATGACAAGGTAAAGCACTTTTCTGCCTTTTTCCTTCTTGGTGGGCTGTTGTGTTATGTCACCAGTTCCCCGCGTTGGTTCAAGCGATTTTCCCTCATTGGTCTGGTGGGTATGGCCTACGCTGCGATTGATGAAATCACTCAAAATTTCATTCCGGGCCGCTACCCGGATGTACTCGACTTTGCAGCAGACGCTGCGGGCTTATGGAGCGCGATTGCAATCTATGTATCAGCGAAGTACGTCTATTTGCGGTTCAATAAGCAATCATCAGAAGAAAATGTCGCCTGAAGCTTGCCTGCTGGCGGATGCACCGCACGCCATGAGCCTATCAATGCAGACGCAGCACCATACCGAGCCGCGGGGCTTGCCAGGATCAAGTTCGCGATCAGTCTGTCCAGGGAAGTTTTGATCTTGCTTCGGACAAACGGCTTACCACCGTTTCACGGTCATGTCCCGTGATCGTCAGATGTCCCATTTTTCGCGCCGGCTTGGCTTGTGCTTTACCGTAGAGGTGCAGGCTGACGCCTGGGTCGGTGAGTGCCGCTTTCCAGTCCGGTGCCTGCCCTTCGGGGCCCCACAGATCACCCAGTAGATTCGCCATCGCTGCGGTTTGGGTACGTTGCTCAGTACTTCCTAACGGTAGGTTGCATACCGCCCGTACATGCTGTTCGAATTGACTGGTTTCGCAGCCTTCGATCGTGAGGTGGCCTGAGTTGTGGGGTCGAGGAGCGACTTCGTTGATCAGGATATCTTCACCTGAAACAAACAACTCGACGCATAACAACCCGACCACATCAATGGTTTCCGCTGCGGCGATAGCGATTCGTCGAGCTTCCAGTGACATGCTGTCGGTAATTTCAGCGGGGGCAACTGAAATATCAAGAATGTGGTTGGCGTGCGTGTTTTCGAAAATCGGAAAGGTTTCGCAACGTCCGTCAGGGGTTCGTGCGACGATTACCGAAATTTCTTTCTCGAAGGGGATGCATTGTTCAGCAATCCATTCCTGTGCCGTTGACCACTGAACCTGTTCCGCATCGCCTGCTGATTCGACTCGATGTTGGCCTTTGCCATCGTATCCGCTCCGAGCGGTTTTGATGATCAGCGGCCAGCCCAGCTCATCAGCGACCGTGAGCAGTGACTCACAGTCATGCACTTTTCGGAATGGTGTGACTGGAAGCCCGGCGTCGCGGAATGTTGTTTTCTCGATGAGACGATCTTGAGCAGTCGCCAGCACCGACGCGGAAGGATAGGTCGGAGCAAACTTGCGGCAGCGGGCAATGGTCGTGGCGGGAATGTTTTCGAATTCCAATGTAATGACATCACATTGTTCAGCGAAACGATCGATTGCCTCCTGATCGTTCAAGTCTCCGACTACCGTCTGGTTGGCAACGTGAGACGCGGGGGAGTCTTCTGCATCGGTAAAGATCACCACTTTGTATCCCATGGCCGCCGCAGCGACCGCAAACATGCGGCCTAACTGACCACCACCGACCATCCCGATCGTAGAACCGGGGAGCTGTGCTTCGCAGACTTCAGGGGCCTTGGTGTTCATGGGCAGGGGTGATTTATCAGCGTGGGTTTCAATGAAAATTATGCACTGCTTACAGTTCGGCTGATTCCAGCACCGCGTCCGTTTGCTGCTGGATCATGGTAACAAGTCTGGATCGCAGTTCAGCGTCAGCCAGTGAGAGGATGCGTGCAGCCATGATCCCCGCATTTTTTGCGCCTGCGTTTCCGATTGACATGGTTGCCACGGGGATCCCACCAGGCATTTGTACGATGGAAAGTAGCGAATCAAGGCCCTGCAGGGCGCGGCTTTGTACAGGTACACCGATTACGGGAAGCGTTGTTTCTGAGGCGACCATGCCGGGCAGGTGGGCTGCACCGCCTGCTCCTGCGATAATGACCTTGATGCCGCGTTGCTCTGCTTTCTGAGCGTAAGCAAACATTCGAGCAGGGGTCCGGTGAGCTGATACGACCAGTCTTTCGTTCTGAATACCCAGACTGTCAAGAACATCAGCGGCATGCTTCATGGTATCCCAGTCATTACGACTGCCCATGATCACGCCGACTTGGGCGTTGGTGGGATCGAATTCGGTGCCGGACATCGTTGCCTCATGAGCGGGATGGTACGCGGTCGTTGGAGTTGAAAATGGTAAGCGGAGCAGGCGGTTTTGAGAAGACGACCAAAACGGACTTCCTGATCAGCCTGTTGCAGACTATGGCCCATCCGGTGCAACGTCGGCGGGGGAATGGAGCATTTGTCAGTCTGTGGCGTTCGCATGGGTGACGAAGATTCGGGAACTTAGTCCTTGATCACTCGCAGGTCTGCAAACGCAAGACGGAAACTGCGTTCTTCATCTTCGAAACGGACGCGGGCGATGCGTTTTGGACCACGACCGGTGATCGATACAATTGTCCCATCACCATGGTCAACATGCCTTACCAGCATTCCCTCGCAGTAGGCACGTAATGGGGTGGTGGGGTTGGAAAGCAGGTCGGCAGCCGTCTTCAGGCTGGATGCTATGGAGACTGGCGCTTTTTGCTGTTTCTTGCCCGCGGCAGTTGCGGCCAGTTCGTCCTCGGTGAGCTGCGTGGTTTCGTCGGGAGCAAGGTCCGTGGATTCGCTGCTCATCTCATCGCCTGAGTTGCCACCCGATTCTGGTGAGGCGGCATCGGGAAGGTCCCATGATTCGGGATAGCTTTCATCGAACGAGTCATCATTGGCGTATGGATCCTCGTCGAACCAGTCCTCCTCTCTGAAGGTTTCGACCCGTTTCATCTCCTCCAGCGGCAATTCATTCAGGAACGGGCTGGGGATGACCGGACGCACGTCACCTCGCATAGCCCGCCGCTTGCAGCAACTCAGTTGAAGCCATTGCTTCGCTCGCGTGATTCCAACAAAGAGCAGTCTCCGCTCCTCTTCAAGCTCTGCTTCGCTTTCTTTGGATCTCTTGTGTGGCAGCATGTCATCTTCGACCCCAATGATGAACACGTGTGGAAATTCCAGACCTTTGGCGGCGTGCAGGGTCATCAAGGTGACTCGCTCGCTGCTTCCGTCAAATGCGTCACTGTCTGCGACCAGGGCAACTTGCTCAAGAAATGCTTCGAGTGATCCGTCATCGGGGTGCTGGCGGTCAAATTCAACGGCAGCCGATATTAGCTCGTCAACATTCGCGAGCGAATTGCCGTCCTGCTGGTCGACGGATGTTTTCTCGAGATGTTGTTCGAATCCAATCTCTTCGACTAAGAACCGCAGTAGATCCTCCAGCGGCGCTGTTGCTTTGATACTGAGGTTGTCATAGATCTTGATGAACTTCCGCACCATGGTGGCCGAGCGTTTGGCAAGACCTTCAATCTGGTCTGTCTGTCGTGCAGATTCAAGCATCGTGATGCCATGCTTATCAGCGTGGTCCCGGATACGCTCAACAGTTTTCGCGCCGATCCCTCGGGTGGGCACGTTGATGATGCGCGTCAATGCGACATCATTATTTGGGTTATTGATCAGGTGCAGGTAAGCGAGCAGGTCTTTGATCTCACGACGCTGATAGAATTCCAGACCGTTTACGATCTGATAAGGGATGCTGCGGTTTCTGAAGGCATGCTCCAGTGAACGGGTCATCGCATTCATCCGACAGAAGATTGCGAAATCACTTGGACGCAGGCCCTGAGTCATGACAGCGTTGGCTATTTCGTCAACGATGGAGTCTGCTTCCTGATAACCGTCTTCATAGAAGCGAAGAATGACAGCGGTGCCTTCTTCGTTTTCCGTGAAAAGTTTTTTTGGCTTGCGGCGTCGATTATGCTGAATCAACTGGTCGGCCACTCGCAGCACGTTGGGTGTGCTGCGGTAATTCTGTTCCAACCGAACTGTCTTGACCTTCGGGTAATCCTTTTCAAAATCCAGAATATTGTTCAGGTCGGCGCCACGCCAACCATAGATCGATTGGTCCGGGTCTCCAGTCACCGCGAGATTGGGAGCATCAATCGACAAGGCACGAACAATGGCATACTGCGCCAGGTTCGTATCCTGATACTCGTCTACCAGAATGTACTTGTATTTATGATCAAGTTCCGAGCGGATCTCAGGGTTTTCTCGGAGCAGTCTAGCGATGTGTAGAAGGAGGTCGTCGAAATCAACTGCGTTGGCCGTCAACAACTGCTTCTGGTAAACGGGGTATACCCGTGCTGCAATGGCGTCCCGAGGTTTTAACGCGTGGCCCTGCATCATCTCGGGTGTTGTCAGACGGTTTTTTGCATGGCTGATCGAGGATGCAATTTGTTCAGGCGATGCGTGGGTCGTGGACACACCTGCCGCCGCGATCGCGCGTTTCATCGCCTGTTTGGAGTCAGACGTGTCGTAGATTGAGTAGTTCTCTGAAAGGCCGACCATGGCTGCATGTCGGCGGAGTAACTGTGCGCAGAATCGGTGAAACG
Organism: Planctomycetota bacterium; assembly: GCA_029977825.1. Taxonomy (GTDB): domain Bacteria; phylum Planctomycetota; class Planctomycetia; order Pirellulales; family Pirellulaceae; genus Rubripirellula. The sequence goes on from JAPOKD010000011.1 coordinate 14,416, forward strand.
TTCCCATCCACACCGGTCGACCGGGTGCAAGGGCATCCACCCGCATACGCATTTCATCGGCGGCTTTGTTGGTGAAGGTCAGCGCTGCGATTTGCCATGGCCGCACACCGTTGTTAAGCATGTTGGCGATCCGATGCGTCACCACACGTGTTTTGCCTGACCCCGGGCCAGCGAGGATCAGCATCGGCCCATCCAGATGTTCGACGGCTTCACGTTGTGCTGCGGTTAAACCACGGAAAATTGCATCCATTGCGTGCGTCTCGGATTGTCCTCTGGTCGCTAGTTATCTCAGCTTCGAATTGCTCGGTTCCGCAATCATGGTGACGCAGGACTTGCGGGTGACTGGTTGCTCCAGCGGAATATTCGGGAATTCCCCGAGCACAATTGCCCATTCAAGGCCGCCATTTGTCGAGCATTGACCTGAATTTCACTCTTCGTCACGCCAATATAGCGGATTGGCGAGAGTTGTAATCCTGCGGTGATTCGGGGCAGATCGGCTTGTTCCGGCAACGCTGTCGCGCTGGCTCGGCAGGGGGGGGGTATAGGATCTCGCTGGCAGATCAAATGGTGCTGTTCCCCCCCCGTAGGTTGTCGGGGCGATTGCCAATGGGACCAGTGGCATGGGATACTCAGGCAGGTCACGAAGATGCGAATGCGAACGAAGGTTGGTTATGGCAGGCAAGAATGTGTTGGGAACGGACTTAGTCGTTTGTGGGACTGATCCGATGACGGGGTTCTATCGAGATGGGTGCTGTAATACTGGTGCACAAGATGCGGGGCTACACGTTGTGTGTGTTGAGGTCACCGCGGAATTCCTTGAGTTTAGCAAGAGCCGCGGGAACGACCTGACGACCGCAAATCCGATGTACCAGTTTCCAGGTCTGGTACCGGGAGATCGATGGTGCCTGTGTGCCGCGAGATGGAAGGAAGCTTATGACGCTGGCGTTGCACCAGCTGTTCATCTGGCAGCATGTCACATGTCGACGCTCGAGTTTGCGTCACTGGAACAGCTGAAAGAACACGCGATCGATCTGGACGGGTGATCGCGACTGGTGATCGGTAGAAGAGGACTGATGAACCGTCTTGCCGACTGTCGCGTCTCGGTGATTTTCGCTGCCGGTGATTTGTGGCCCGGCGATGTTCATTCAGCTTTGTTTTAGCTGTTTGTTTCGATGGCTTCTGATACAGAGTCTTGTACCGCCCAGCCATGTGCCGCCGAGCCTTTTTCACATGACTCGGCGGTATGACTCATTCACAGCGTGCTGGTCATCACGAACCTGTGACGCGGGTTGCAGGTAATCCGGCGGTTTTACGAGCCTGTCAGCCCTGAACCTCGCTTGGCGAGCACTTGGCGGGATTTTCTGAACTCTGGGTTCGGCTTCCTCATCTCGCTCGGGATTTGCCGTTGCCATCAGCCACCGCCATCGTTGCCTCGCTGCCGCAGTCAACCCCATCGAGTCGTTCGACTGGAACGTAGTGGCTAATGGTGTTTTCTTCGACCACGCCGGATTCCAGAACACTTGCTCGACTTAGCAGTTTGGCACCAACACGACTTTGAAGGTCTGGCTGGTTCTGGGTAGGCCAATTCAGTGCCAGATCGGCCACGCGTTTGCTCAGCCAGTCGCTGGCACTGCCTGAGTAGGATCCGAGCAGTCGGCCAGCAGTGCTACTGATCATTTTCACGTCAGCTATCGAGTTGAATCTGTGCACGTCTGACAGGTTGTCAAGAATTGCGTTCAATGCGACGTCCGCTGGGCCTGCCTTAGCTACGTCTGCCACTTCGGCGTCAGACTGTCTGTTCGTTGTTTTCGGTGTCGCTGGATTCGAAGCATGTTCAGGGGCCGGCGATAACGAAAGGCTTTCCGGTCTCGCCAAAATAGCAAGAGCTTCGTCTGACGTGATAGCCGAATCTTCCTGTACAGGCACTGAGATGGGTTCCGCAGACGCATGCTTGTCCTGCCGCGAGGCTTCGTGCATCGGAGTGTTGGACGGCATCCCCGGAGCCAGGGTCACATCACTGGGTGAACTGGGAGCGTTCACTTCAGCCGCACCCAGATCAAGCTGCGCCATTGCAATTCCATTCAGTTCAACAGGGTCTGATGATCGTGAAAGCGCCATGGCAAGGTCAAAGTCGTCCCACAGGCTGGCGGTTTGTTCATCAGTGACATGATCCTCAGCATTGAAGGGATGGGATGCAATCGGGTAATCATTCCAGTCCGCCAGATCCCGTGCCGAGAGATCGTAAGGCATGTAGTCTTCTTCAATCGTTGCAATAATCGCAGAGCTGCCGATGAGTGGGTTGAGCGGTGCCACTACGATCCCGGTTACGGAGGAGGAGCGATTCTCGGGGATGAGCACGCTAGGGCCGAAACTTTCAATGTCGATCGGCTCCTGCTGGGCTAACTCCTGAAGTTGCAGATCAAGCGGCGTCAGATGTGCTGGATTCCGATCAGGCGTGGTGAGGCTGGCCATCACTTGCCATGGTTCCTGCCTGTGGATGCCTTTCAGGGAATTGGGAGTGAAAGGCCCCACAACCATGAACGGTTCTGCCACTTGTTCGACAATCACTTTGCCGGGTGCTTTGTCGTACTGGCGACGCAGGTTCGCTTTGGCTATCAGTACTGGCGGTGCGGGCGTTGGCAGGGCGTCTGAGTCCTGTGCCCCTGAGGCAGCGTAGTTGGTATACCGCAGGGACTTGTTCTGGAAGGATCCGGGCTGACCATCGGAACGCAAGGGAAGGATGTCGATGGTGGCGTCGAATTTTTTTGCAAATACAGATGGAGCGGTAATTGCGATGGTAAGGGTGAAGATCAATGAAAGGTTGAAACGTTGCAGTTTGGAGGTGCATTGCACGTTCATGATTCGGTGGAACTCCTTGGTACCGAAGGACGCGTCCGTGAGCTGAATTCCCAAAGGTCGGCTTGGGAAATACCACTCGTGAATTTCGAGTGAAAGGCAGGCTTGCCACAGGTCGCCGATGTCAGCATGCCTGGCTTGGCTTGGCTGACTTTGGGGACTGGGGTGACAAGTAAGCTATCGGCGTGATTGCTGCTCAGGCTTGCTTTGTGGCGTAGGAAACTGTTGCCGATTTTCAATCAGTGTTCAGGTTGCGCCGAATAAACACAGCATCATGTGTTGTGCGGGTTGGGACTATTCAACCGAGAATGTACGCAACAGAAACTTCTTGCACCGCGAATGGATGCCGGGGGCAGAGCTCTCTCGAGGGCCCGCTATATTCAGTACTTCGGGGGTCTGGGTGACGAGCCACGTTTGCACGGCATCGATCATTTGATCTTTGATTTCGACCTTGAAATACGGCTTTTTCCGTTTGTCACATAGACGCTTCGTGAGCAGAGTTCCGCCTTTCAGTGTGCCTTCGTGAAGGATCAGCGTGGCTGAGCTGTCAGCGATATTCTGTTCGGTCCGAACGGGATATTCATGCGATCTTGTTTCCTGAAGCGCGTAGCGATTTGGGATTGGCCCATCTTCCGCCAATCTTCCTGCCGGACACCAGCCACCGTGTTCAATGTCCAATAGCATGGCGGCGTCCAGGGCCGCGCGGTCGACTCCCGTTTGTCCACCGGAGACGATACGCCTCGGTATAAACAGGGGAACGTTGCCAAACAGATTCGGCATCACCGTGGCTCCGCTGGAGGCGGTGGGAAGAAGTTCTCGACCTGCTTCCGCAGGTGCGCTTGAGACGTCAGGTCGGCTTGGAATTTTGACCAGGTTGGTGGCAGAGGAGCTTCAAACCAGATCGGAACACGTTGGGTGGGATGTTCGATTTGTAGACGCCAACTATGCAATGCAATCCCACTCTTGAATTTGAATTGCGAGCCATATTTGCGGTCACCCAGGATTGGATGATCACGATCGGCAAACTGTGTCCGTATTTGATGTTTACGCCCCGTGAGTAATTCCACGGCGACAATTGTGTTGGCTTGATTTGCGGTAAGGCAGTGGTACCGAAGTTCGGCAGTCTTTGCGTCGTCTCGGGGAGTTGGGCTCAAACGCATACGATGAGCCGATTCGTCTTTGCGGATCTGGTCGGTCCAATGATCTGCCACAGGCTCAAGTCTACCCTCCACAACAGCGAGGTACACTTTTCGAGGTGAGCTGGTTGCCGTTTTCTTCTGACGGGTTGTCTGCTGCCCGTGATCTTTCAATGCTTTGCTGGCAAATTGTTCCGTTAGTCGTGACGCAGCCTTGCTGGTACGTGCCAGTACGATCACTCCACTCGTCATTGCGTCCAGTCTGCTGACGATTCCGATAAACACTCGGCCCGGCTTGTTGTATTTTTTTTTGATGTATTGAGCAGCAAGTGAATGTACGGTGTTGCCAGAGTCAGCCCCCATGGTTGGCAGGCCTGCTGGTTTGTTGACCACCAACAAGTGGTTGTCTTCGAAAAGGACTTCCAGTTCTGGCATCAGTGATCACTTGATTTTGCTGGGGCAGTTTTGACCGGCCGCTGTGCAAGGAGTTTGTTCATCAGCGGAGGGGCAAGGCGGTCAAGGTAAACGAGTGTTTTGCCACCCAGACTCAGGATCACTTCACTGCGACGCCTGCAAATCGCGTCGAACGTTCTGTTTGCGACTTTTTGGGGTGACCAGTGACCCAGACTGCGTGATTGCTGGTTTGGATCTGTATCGATCAGGGAATCGAAGAACTCACTTTTGGTTGTACTCGGGCTGACAAGCGTGATCTGGATTCCGTCTGCGGCAAGTTCAGCACGGAGCGAGTCGCTCCATCCATGCATGGCGAACTTGCTTGCACAGTATTCACTTTTGTCGGGGACAGCACGGTGTCCTAGAACGCTGCAGATATTGCAAATGACAGGGGCAGATCCGCGCCGCAGTGAGGGTAACAGAAGTCGGGTCAGTTCAGCTGGTGCGAAAAAATTGACTTCCATGATTTGTCGTAGTCGGTCGGGGCTTGCCTCTGCAAACCTGCCGATGCCACCGATTCCCGCGTTGTTGACCAGTAGATCGAGTTTACCCTTGTGATCAGTTTCGATGACGGAGCGAATGTTTGAGCGAACCTCCGAGTTGGTGATATCGCCAGCCAATGGAGTTACACCCCCAAACCCCCGTGATGCGGTCCATTGCTTGATACGCTCAGCTCTTCGAGCGACTGCGATGACATGGCAGCCGTGGTCCGCGAGTTGTTGCGTCAGGCACTTGCCAATCCCACTGCTGGCACCCGTGACGACAGCAACCGAATCTTTCGCTTTCCATGGCATATGACTTTACCTGTAACCGTTCACGAAACGTTTTATGCTACTTCGGTTGAACCGTCGCTGACCGGGTTGTCAGTGATTGGAACGGTATCACAGGCTTCCGTGGACATGAGATCGGCATCGGCAGGTCGAATAGCGAGAGCTGATTGGTGTACCTGTCCCATGGCGCCGGTAGGCATTCGCACCCGCACGGTGATGGTTGTCTCGTTGCAGGTTTGTGAGACCACTTCACCCTTGGCCGCAAGAAAGGCGAGTAATCGTCCGTCAGCAGCATCCACATCGATCTCCAGATCCAGAAACTCGCGGCCGAGTGCTTCACCGACCGCTTCGGTCAGCAGAGTCAGTCCTTTGGAGTTGCGAGCGCTGACTGTGATTGCATTTGGATAGCGGTCGAGAACACGGTTCAGCGTTGCCGGATCTCGAATGGCGTCAATCTTGTTGAGTACCAACAGTGTGTCTTTTTCTTCGATTCCAAGATCTTTCAGTACACTGTAGACGGCACTGATCTGATGGAAGACAGTTGGGCTGCTAGCGTCCGCAACATGGAGCAGCAATTCAGCTTGGCGCGTCTCTTCAAGTGTCGACTTAAAGCTGGCAACCAACGAGTGTGGCAGGTCGCGGATGAAGCCAACGGTATCGCTTAGCAGAACGGTGCCCCAACCTGATAGCTGCCAGCGACGAGTTCGTGTGTCCAGCGTCGCAAAAAGCTTGTCTTCTGCTAACACATCGGCCTCCGTCAATGCGTTCATCAGCGTGCTTTTGCCTGCGTTGGTGTAGCCGACCAAAGAAACGGTCGGTGCTTCTTTGCGGGCCTCCACCTGACGTTCTCGTCGCTTCTCGACTTTCGATAATTCCTGCTTCAGGTCATGAATCCGCTTTTGAGCGAGACGGCGGTCAACCTCCAGCTGTTTCTCACCTGGTCCTCGCATACCGACGCCCATCGCTTGCCGCGATAAGTGAGTCCACATGCGTTTGAGCCGAGGCAGTGAGTACTCAAGTTGAGCCAATTCAATCGCCAGACGTGATTCGTAGGTTCGTGCTCCAGCCGCAAAAATATCAAGAATCAGTTCTGTGCGATCAAGCACTTTTGCACCTACCGCTTTTTCCAGATTGCGTGTTTGAGCAGGCGACAGATCATTGTCAAAAATCACGAGGTCGGCGTCGTGTCGCTCAACCATGAGTCGCAATTCCTCGACCTTGCCTTTTCCCAAGTAAGTGGAATGATCTGCGGATGGTCGACGCTGTACCAGCTCGTCCATCACTTCTGTACCTGCGGTGGTGGCTAAACCATGTAGCTCTTCCAGTGGATCAGCTTCCACTTGTTGATTCGATAAGATCAGTCTCGCCAGAATACTGCGTTCGGGCGAATCATCCTGGACCTGATGTAGTTCACGCACGATTGGGTGAAGGCCTCCTCTAGGCTTGGAAGAAAAGTGTTGTGAGGGGTAAAGGACGGGTGTGGATGGGCGACAAGGTGCCAAAGCAGAACCGTCTGACAATCTGATGAGCTGCGTCAGAACCCATCATAGTATAGTTGCGAGGGGAACTGAGCCAAAGGACCACACAGACGCGGGCAGTGCCGCGACTGGGGAGTTGGGCGGTGGCAGTTCAAAGGAATCCCCCGTCGTTTCTTGCTATTCGCCAGTTGGTAGCATCCGCTGGTCAAGCAGGACAGCCGGGCGTTGTGTGTCATGCTTTCAGGGGCCCCGGATTCACGTATCCAGGCATTCTACCGGACGAAGTAACGCAAGCTGGATCTGCCGTGGGTAGACCTCCGCATATGGGTGTATTTGCGAAGGACACCTGTGGCCTGTTGTGGGTTCGGTAACGTGGAAACGTCTCAAAACCACAACGCCGGGAACCAGAGAGTTCGCCAGAATCGGCAGTTTACAGGCGTCTGGGGCAATGAAGGTTGGAAAAGTCGAGCCGGTGGATTGGTGTGAAGATAGTCATGCAGTAGCTGCTTGGGGCGAATCGCATTTTTGGGCATTCGAGGGACGAGTGAAGCAGGAATCCAGTTTCGGAACAGCTTTTCGTTTCGTTTTGTTTTTGGTTTGGCTTGGACTTCGAAGTGGCAATTTTAGCTCCTTTTCGGCTGCGTTGATCGTCTGAGCAAAGGTTGGAACGGTGCCGGCTGGCGGTCTGCAGCTTCCGTTTAGCCAGTGTTTTCGCTGTGATTTGGAGTGATGGCAGCTTTTGGTGATGCAGGGAAGGAATTTTTCGGGTCAGGAAAGATTTTCTTTTCCCCTGTGACCTGACGTGTCATCGACATCGCGAAAAATCGTTCTGTCGAGCAATTGATCGCTCGAAAGACAGAACATCATCCTTTGCGGGAAACTAAACGATGACACAAATGCTTCTTTTTGATGCTCCAGCCGATGCCGCGATTCTTCCAGTTGCAGAATCGTTCCAAGCCGATAACCCAGTTGCTGAGACTGCAGTTGTGGAACGCAGCGTTCCAGTGAAACGCAGCAATGTTGCTGCAAAGAACGATCACGAAGGTGGTGTTCACCACATGGGTGATCTGGCTCGTTTGGTTTTGCTGCGGTACGACGTGGTTGCGAAACGACGAGCTGTGATGGCTGCTCGCCGGGCAACCCGCCGAGTTGCCCGTTAATAAGCTGCAGAACGGCCTGCTTGTTGCCGATTGGCTGCTGCGAATCCTTGCTGTGGTCAGCAACGTATCTAGCAAAAAAGCAGTGTTGGTGCCCGGATTTTCTGCATCACTGATTGCCAACGGTCGAACAGATACTGTACAAACATACATCATTTGATAGCATTGGGGATGTGGTCGCTTTCGAGCACGATTGGTAGCCCCACTGTTCACTTCCTTTTCTCCAATTTCACCCAAAGTTCTTCCAAACGTGTACTTCGTTCTGTGATGTCAAATCAACAAACCTTTGATTTCCTGACTGGTTATGGCTCTCAAGGTAAAGCTCGTGCAAATGATTTGTCTGATGTGGAGTGTGAGCAGAACTCGCAGTTCGTGCCTGAGCCTGTCAAAGCATTTCGTGATGGTACGGATTGGCAGAGTGTGGAGCCCGACTGTTTATTGCCTGCATCAGTCACTGAGGTTGGCAGTCCTCGGGATGATTTGAAATTTGATGCTGTAGCGATGGAAAGTCAAAAGCGGGAAGCGGTTCTTCGTAAGTTGCGAGTCGATTTGGGATGCGTGGTATCAGAAAACACTGAACATCAAACGCAGTCGCTTTATTCAACAGGCAGCGAGACAATTGACAAGATGCTGCCTAGAGGAGGCTTGCGACGCGATGCCATCACTGAGTGGGTGGCTGATTCGGAAAGTTCGGGAGCGGCAACCTTGTCTTTGATTGCTGCGGCTAATCTTCTTAATGGAGCGGGGAAATCCGGACCGTTGGTCGTTGTTTGTAGTGAGTCTGGTTTTTATCCACCTGCTGCGATTGCGTTGGGGCTTCCAGTTGATCGAATCATATGGGTGCGTCCAAAGCGTCATGCTGATCTTGTCTGGGCAATTGATCAAGCATTGCGATGTGAATCTGTTGCAGCCGTTTGGGCTTATGCAGGTTCCCATTTGGATGATCGTGATGCACGACGATTTCAGCTGGCATCTGAAGCTGGAAAAACAGCGGGTCTGTTAGTCCGGCCGGCAGCGAGCCGGGGAAGACCCAGCTTTGCTGAAGTGCGTTTTCACATCAAGCATTTGGTTACAGCATCTCATCAGGATCCATTTGATTCTGTTGTGAGTTCGCGTGGAAGCATTCGTGAAGAAATCGCGGTTCAGACGCATCGTACTTTGCAGGTCACGGTTGATCGTTGTCGTGGCGGTACCTCAGGGCAACAGACCGCAGTGCAAATTGATGATCATGGAGGTTTGCATACGCTCCACTGGCATCAGAATTCTGATTCCTCGATCGGCTGTTCAAAGGACAACAGATATGAAGCGGCTGCTGTGCATTTGGCTTCCCAATTGGCCCATCCAAAGACTGCAAAGCGAGTTTCGACGAGCCGCACAGCGTGATTCGAATCATGCGGACTCGGTTCAACACTCTGAGGTTCCGATTGTGCTGTGGGATGAAAGTTCCCGTCGAGGGCGTCTGGTGGTCGCTTGTTGTCATGCAGCATCAACACTCGGGGTTCGGGTTTCCATGAAGCTTGCTGAGGCAGCCGATTTGGTCCGTGCGTCGTCCGCCTCCGCATTACCTCAATCAGAGTCCTCAAACAGGCACTCGTTGATCCAGCGTCATGATAAGGCTCTGGATCAGAGTTCCCTGGAACAGATTGCCTTGTTGGTGCAGAGGCAGATTACTCCCAAAGTCGCGGTTGAAGAATTGGGAATAAAAGCATGGGCAGGCCATCCACGGCATCAATGTGAGTCTCTGTTGTGCGACATTTCAGGTGTCAGCCATCTGTTTGGTGATGAAGTGGGGCTTCTGGTGGCGGTGGAGGAAATGTTGGCTGAACGGCATTTGCAAGCCCGAATGGCAATTGCTGATTCATTAGCTGCCGCATGGGCTTTGGCACACGAGGCAAAGATGAAGCCTCTGAGTCTTCTGCGAGAGGAGTGTCTTCTGCGAGAGGAGTCCTGTAGGGATCTGGAAAATGCGAAGCAGCCTGGGCCTCTGGGGCAAGCGAGTTTGGCTGGAGAAGATGCAGGTTATCAGCAGATTTTCGATGGAAAGGAAGATTTTGTGTGTTCTTCCGAGAATGTTTTTTATGGTGGGCTGATGATTCGCGGAAGGGATGATTCTGAGCGAGTGCTTGCAGAATTGCCTGTTCGGTCGTTGAGGCTTGCCCCCGATACCGTATCAACTTTAGCAAGGCTTGGAGTTATCTCGGTGAGTCAGTTGTTGTCATTGCCACGAAGTGGATTGGCGACGCGTCTGGGACCTGAATTGGTGCGGCGTTTGGAACAGGTGCAAGGGGAAGTCGATGAACCATTGCGGGTTCATCAGGCTGAGGCGGAGTATGCGGTGACTCTTGCCTTGGAGTATCCCACGACTGATCTTGAGATTCTGGCGGACCGAATCAAACGATTGTCATCGCAACTGACCTCACAATTGAAGGAACAGCAACGTGGTGTGTTACGGTTATGCTGCTGCATGGATCTGACTGGTGCCCGAAAAATGAGTTTGGACGTTGGCTTGTTTGCTCCCACCGTCGATGCGGACCATCTCAGTGGTTTGATCGTCAATCAGTTGGAATCGGTGCGAGTTGAGGAAACGGTTGAACGTGTGAGTTTGTTGGTCACATTGTCAGGGGCACTTCGCAGTAGCCAGACCTCGCTATTTGAGCTTGATGAGAACTCGGCTTCGGCAGTGGGGATGACAGGTGTTGCTATCAGTCGGTTGGTCGACGCTTTGACTGGGCGGGTAGGGCGTGAACAGGTTGGTTATTTGGAGCTTCAGAATGATCCATTGCCAGAGCGTGCGTTTCATGTCCTGCCCTTGGCGGGTAATGCAAGTTTCCCTGCTCTGAAACCACGCAGGGGAACTCGAAAATTGCCTACTGACGGATGGGCAGAAACGATCAATCGTTCCTCGATAAAACCTACGTCTGGTGATGCTTTGCGACGCCCTCTTTCCCTCCTGGCTGATCCTGTGCCACTGCGTGTGGCGTGGCATGACAACGAATTCAGCCTTCGAGTGTCATCTGCCCGTTTGCCGCAACGCATTCGATTCAACGGAGAAGACCACCATGTCCTGAATCATTGGGGACCGGAACGCATTGAAAGTGGCTGGTGGAGAGGAAAGTCAATTCGTCGTGACTATTATCGAATTGAGACAGAC
>JAPOKD010000554.1 GCA_029977825.1 Planctomycetota bacterium
GCAATTGGATCTGCACTACGTGCCTTTTGAAGATCTTGTCGACCCAAAAACTCTGGTGACCAAGGTTCGCTTCATCGAGCAGGAAAGTGACTTCCACCGCTTGGCACGCTTCCTTGAAACGTGCATCGACAGCTAGAAAACGGTCTACTGGCCACGATCAGCCAAGCTGCAGGTGGATTCTCTGTTGTCTGTAATACAACAGTTCGAAGTCATCTGCAGCCATTCTGATCGACAGAAATGGCCTGAAGATGGAAGCTGTTGCTGACACGCGTTAAAGGGGTCTCAGGCCATGTGTACGCCCCAGCTTGGCAGCCTGACCTGCCGAACTGCTCGCTCCCCACGAAATGGCCAAATTCATCGTCCAGCGACGCCTGCCCCCCAATGATCCAGCAAACCCCTGTGATGAGGGGAATAGTGTGCCATTGAGACGTCCACGGCTGATGCCATTGAGACGTCCACGGTTGAACCTTGGTGGCAGTGAGGGCTGGAATCGCTCGCGACTGGACGATTATCAGGCACGACATCATTTTCAAAACTTGCCAAGAATCCCGCTTTATGGATCATCTTGGCGAAAATACCATGTTTTTTTTCAGAAGCCGAAACCCCACGGCAGTCCGCAGGTTTGTAATGTATCGGTGTGTTTTACACCGAGTTCGCAATGCATTGGGCAATTTCGACTTGTCAGCTCACTCTGGATAATGAATCAATGAAAATCTCTCGCAAGGTGACTGGCCTTTTATCAGTCGCACTATTGGCATTTATGGTTACTCCCGCGATGGCCCAAGGACGTGGTCAGGGCGGACAAGGTGGTCGCGGCGGAGCTGGCGGAGGCGGTTTTGGTGGCCGCGGCGGCGCTGGCGGAAGCATGTTTGGTGGCCGCGGTGGTGGCGACATGACCATGAGTCTGCTTCGAATCGAAGCCGTTCGCACCGAGTTGGAGATCTCTCCCGATCAGGAAGAGGCACTCACCAAAATGCAGGAGCAAGGCCGTCCTGAGAGGCCAAATGCAGACTTCCGCAACATGAGCGAAGAAGAACGAACCGAGTTTTTCACAAAGATGCGAAAGCAGGCTGAGGAACGCAACACGAAGATGAAGGAGCAGCTTGAGGAAGTCCTGTTCCCTGAGCAGCTTGAGCGTTTGCAGGAAATCAATATTCAGCTTCAAGGCATCGCCGCACTGCGTAACGCAGACGTCGCCAAAGAGCTCAAAATCACTGATGCCCAGAAAAAGGAACTGGAAGAAGTTCAAGCAGGCATGATGGAGAAGATGCGAGAAGGAATGCGTGAACTATTCACCAGCGGTGGAGGCCGCGAGGGCATGCGTGAGAAAATCGAAAAGATGCGAGCTGACATGGAAGGGGATGTGCTGGCAGTACTGACCAGCGATCAGAAGAAGAAGTTCGAAGAGATGAAAGGCGAGAAGTTCGAGATGCCTGAAGGTAGCTTCGGCCGCGGTGGACGTGGTGGCTTTGGTGGCCGCGGTGGCGGAGAACAGGGCGGTCGTGGTGGCCGCGGTGGCGGAGAACAGGGCGGTCGTGGTGGCCGCGGTGGCGGAGAACGTCAACGCCCAGAAGTTGAGTGATCCACTCGACCTGAATCCTCTAGAAATCGGATTGCGGCGAAACGCTCCGCCGCTCCGACAGGGGCAGATTCCTTCGGGTTTCTGCCCCGTTTTTTATGCGCGGTCAATGACGCGCTGGTCCACTTGTTGAGCCGCAGTACTCTTGCAACAGATCATACGTTGCCATTGCCAAGTTCCAAGTACTGCGAATACCAGTGCCCTGGGCCTGCCCAACCCGGCCAGGGCATGCACCATGCAGACCAACTTTTACTGAGCAACCTGCAGCACATTTGCTGAGTAAGACCATGTCTCAACCAGTTGTTGGAGGCCCGTGGGATCAAGTTCGTGCGGCCCTGCATCGGTGCGACGAAGTCAAGCTGGGGCAAAACGGGAATTGCCCGGATGTGATCCATTACCCCAATAATCAAGCAACCTGCCTACATTTATTCTCGGAAGCCCGATCAGGCTTTGACTGACTTGAAGCATTGATCTCCAGTGTTGCCAATTCCTGCTGCAGTATTTCCAGCGTTCGCGTTACCGCGCCGCAGTGCCTCCGAACCAGTTGCTGTGCCGTGCTGCCCAGAGCTGCAGCAAAGGAAGGTTCCGCAATACATCGATCAACAAAGCCAATCAGTTCCTCGCCATTTTGCAAACGCATCGCCGCATCGGACTCAATCAAACGGTTGGCAATTTCTTTGAAATTTCGGGTATTGGGGCCAAACGAAACTGCGCACCCATAGCCGGCCGGTTCCAGCATGTTCTGCCCTCCCCTGTCACCAAAGCTACCTCCCACTGTGGCAATATCAGCGACACCCCACCAATGCCTGAGTTCGCCGATGGTGTCAATCAGAATGACTTCGTTGGACTGCCAGGTCCCCGCATCGGACAAGCGTGTTTCGGATCGTCTGCGTAGTTCCAAGCCGGCTTTGATAACAAGTTCAGCTACGCGGTCAAACCTCTCTTGATGTCGAGGGACGAGTGCAAGCCTGAGGTGTGGGTGACGGCACCGCAATTCCAGAAATGCAGTGATCGCCATCTGTTCTTCGCCTTCCTGAGTACTACCGACTACCCACACTTGGTGCGTTGAATCAACCCCAGCCCATACTTTTCGCTGATTCACTTCCGGCACATCGCGGTCCGTGGGTGCATCATCAAACTTCAGTGATCCCGTCACTTCAAGACGTTCTGGTTCGGTCCCACAGGCGACAAAATTTCTGCGAGAGGTCTCATCCTGGCAGGCTACACGACTGAGACGTCGGAAGATCGGTTGTGTTAACCGGCGGAATTTTTGATATCCGTTACAACTACGTTCGCTCAAGCGTCCGTTAATGACAACAGCAGGGCATCCCTGCATGGACGCGAGGCGAATGAGATTGGGCCAAAGTTCCAACTCAGCCAGCACAAGCTGCACGGGATTGAGACCACGCAGTGTTCGTCGTACAGCCCAGGTGAAGTCGAGCGGACAGAAGAAGACACGCTGCCTTCCAAAGTGCTGGACCGCCAGGTCATAGCCAGTGTCGGTCGAGGTACTAACAACAATCGGCAACGTCGTTTCAGACTCCAGTTGATTGATCAACCGGGGAAGCAGATTTACTTCTCCCACACTCACCGCGTGCACCCACACACATCGCCGTCCACGGGTGATGGCTTTGGCCTCTGCATTGGACAACCCCCACAGTTTCTGGAGGACGCCTCTTCTATACCTCCCGTAGCGAATCATCCGATACAGGATTAGCGGCGAAAGCAGCATGAGCGCTGTGATATAGAGCAGGTTTGCCAACATCGGATTCCTTTCCGTCGCTTACCCCAAATGCAATCTCTCGTTTAAGCCTGCATTCGCATATGACAGGCTTTATATTTCTTTCCGCTTCCACAGGGACAGGGATCATTACGCCCTACACGTGGACCTTTGTTACGAATTGGCTCAGCCTTGGCCTGCTCGCTCTGATTGCTTGCCTGGGCAGCCTGCTGACCTGCAGTATTTGAATCAGCACCACCACCAACAGTTGCAGCGGAGGAAGCGTCATCGTGCCTTGCTTGTCCCTCAACCCATGTGCTGCGTATGAAGTCCTCATTGAGCGACGACTCCATTCGGAAGATGAGGTCAGTCACACGCTCACCAATCGATTCCCACATCGACTCAAACAGACGCATGCCTTCACGCTTGTACTCAACCTTGGGGTCCATTTGAGCATACCCCTTCAGCCCGACACTGCTTCGCAGATGGTCCATGGTCAGGAGATGGTTTTTCCATGCATCGTCAACTATCTGAAGTAGAACCTGACGCTCCATCCTTCTCATTTCAGGGTGGAAACGGTCATCAACAGCACCACCTACCGTGAGGGCTAATTCCGCACGGTTCATCCTGGATAGATCTTCCTTGGCGACGTGGTAATCCAACTCACCGCCCAACCATTCTGTGAGTGCATCAAGACTTCCGTTTCCTCCACTGGCTACCGCGGCGGTTGTCTCTTCGCTGGCTGCGCCAAACAGGTCACTCACCTTACTTTCCGCTGCCTGGGACTGTCTCTCAGCATCCCCACCTGTACGTCGACTGTACTCCACCAGTTGGGACTTGAGTTCATCCCGGTTCAAACGTACTTCTTCTGTACTCAGATCCACATGGAATCGGCGTGAGACCCATTCAACCAATCCGTCACGATCCAGCGAGACTTGAGCACCTTGTTTCTCGGTGAACCGGGACAGGCCAGTCAGAACTGGGTACTCTGCTTCCTTTGAATTGTAGGCCTCCTCAGCTCGTCGAAACAATTCCTCAGCCACGCTGCGTCGATCTTCCACATCGCGAAACTCATCGAGCGTTGTTTCGATTCCAAACTTGTGCTTCATCCAGGCCCCAAGCGTACGAAGCCCAAAATCAGCGTCGAGCATAGGAGCC
>JAPOKD010000721.1 GCA_029977825.1 Planctomycetota bacterium
AGAAGCCGTATCAGCTGCGAATCAAGCATTGAAAGCCGCACGAGCCGAAAACATCGCAGGCATCATTGCGACGGTTGGCGCAGGTGATCTGATTGGCCTAAGTGCAGGTGCTTTGTCTGCAGCAGGGCCAGCCGGCATGATTGCAGGCGCAGGACTGGAAGCCGCTGCATCGCTGACGGGTGGCGCGAGAACAAAAGCCGAAGCGATTGAAAACGCAAAAATCAACGCCACTGCGATGGTTGAGGAATTGCAAGCGTTGCTTGAAGCGTTGCCTGCAATCATCTCTGAAGTTCTGCCGGATATGGTGACGCAACTAATCACCGGATTTTTGAAGGCTTGGCCGGAAATGATGGAGTCATTGCAAATTGCAATGTTTGAAGTGGCGGAATGGCTCATTACAGAATTTCCAACCGTTTTGATGGAAGCGATGTGGGAAGCGCTGCAAAACACCTGGAAAATGGTGAAGGAATTCTTCCAGGAACTGTTTGGAAGGGGTGAGGACACCGAAGAACAGAAAGCCGGACGACGCGCAGCGCTTGAGGAAGAAGCCGAACGGCAAGCGGCGCAGGCACAACACGCGAGCCCGTACATCAACGCGAAGGGCTCGTCTTTTGTTTCACGCACCGGTCGCGCTATCATCCATCGGGGAGAGGAAATCATCCCACGGAATGGTCGAGGACGGCAGCGGGCAAGCATGGGCGGTGGACAACCTGTGAATCTGACAATCAATACAAACGTGGTCGACCCGGATTCGGTGCCCAGGCTCGTTCGATTGATTGAGCAGCATTTCGGCAGCTTTGGCCGTGGTTCCTCAGCACTGTTTAGTGGAGCGTGACCGATGGCGAACGCGTACTTTTTCTACTATCCGGACATCGAAGGCACGCTTGAACGCATTGATTTGGGCGAAAACCTGTCAGATCTGCAGGTGACGCCACAACGGACAATTGAGGATGCTTATTCGTTGTCCGGCACGATGTACCGAACCGTGAGCGGTGGCAGTCTTTTGGTCCGCATCGTTGATGACCGTTTCACTGATGATGATTTGGCATACACGCTGGAATCGATGTGGACACATCTTGAATTAGGCGGATTCTGTGGTGCCTGCAATGATGCGACGCAAGCATGGGCCGGTTTTGCGTCGTCGCCACCCCAGCGCGGTGACACAACAATTGTGACAGCCGGGAACGCGTTCAGCGCCTACACCGACGGGTTGACGACTGCAACGCTTGTGAGCGGAGACATCATCTGCATTCAGAGCGGTTTGCCTGGTTTGAAGCGGGAATACCTGAAGGTCTCCTCTAAATCTGGCGGCACGATTACGCTAAGCGAGCCGGTTCGGTACAATTACCCGTCTGGGTCTACTATTATGGTGAGACATCGCGATTTCTACCCGATTTTGAGGGCTCCAGAAGGTTCAATTGGAATGCAGCCCGTCACGCATGACAGGCGGATTTCCTACACTTTAGACATCAGTCTGGAGGAAGCACACGACGCAATTGCTGCAATTGCAGCGCTCGGCAATGGGTTCGAGACTGCTGCAAGCGGTTTCCCGTTGGCGTCATACGATGCTGACCGGGTGCAATCAGTGCGGGACCAAGGCATGCCGATCACACTTGAGGGTGCATTTTTGGAAATTCTTACCGGTCGACAGCAAGCGCGCAGCGGTTCGTGGATTGACATTGAGCGTCCGTGATGACCTGGAGTGATGCGCATTTGGCGAAACTGGAGGCGGGAACGTACGCACCTATTTTTGTCTTAGAATTCGTCGACGGGACCAGCTACGGCGCAACCGGTGTTGGTGACGCATACAAAATTGCCAGTCATCCAAATGTCTATGGTGCCGACGAAATCACAATTGCAGAGGGTGGGATTCGCACTGGTTCATGCAGTGTGACGCCTGGAACCTGGAATTACACAGCGGGCGCATGGACGGTTGACATCACCGGCAATGCATCGGCGTTGCTGAATCATGTCACTCGGGGGTCGCTGGCAAGGCTGGTGCTGTATTGGGACATCGCTTCGGCAGCGGCAGGAATGCCCGGCACTGGCATGTCGATTGCGCTGGGCGTTCTTCAGGGAATTAGCGGAAGGCCGCCTCGGTACACTCTGCAGTTTTGGGACATTATTGCGGCAATGGCTGGCAGAAGGGACACAGACACCCACGACACCCGAGACAACGAGCAATGCTCGCTTTTTTGGCGTACTGCATTTTCTACGACGCTGCAGACTGCATACCAGCCGGGTGATGGTGCGATGGTTCTCGACAACGTGACTGATTTTGAAACTGTCACAAGCGGATCATCTGTTGTAAAGGTGGAGCCGACAGGCGGCGATCCGTTCTACGTGTCCTACGAAAATGTGAACAGCGGACCCAAAACATTGACAGTTTTGACAGACGACATCCACGGCACAACCTCTGTCAATTCTGCTGCAAATGACACTGCTATTCCTTGTGCATGGCTGGCTGGCAGTCCGGGCGACATTGTGATGCGAATTCTGACCAGCACCGGCACCGGTGCCAACGGTGCGCACGATGTTTACCCTGCAAGTTGGGGTTTTGGAATTCCTTACACATGGCTTGATGAATCAAATATCAATGAATGGTCAACGGCAATCATTCAGCTGACAAAAAGCACCGGAACGGCAGCGGAAACCTATTGGTCAACGATTATCGACGAACCTGTCGAAAATCCGGCCTCATGGCTGGCTTCGTTTTTGTCTGCATCAGGCGTTTGGCTTGTTACCCGTCATGGTGAAATTTCGATCCGATGTTGCCAGGATCCACATGGTTCAGATCTGGTTGATGCTGTTGGTGCAAGGACTGCTGTAAGTCGTGGACCCATTCTGTCTGGCATCACAATCAACAACAACGACATCGTGGAAATTGTCAATCATGATTTGTTTGACAGTCAGGTTTCGTTTGAAGCTGGCCGACATCGGGTTGCCTGGTACGACACAAGCGAAACACCAGAAGCAAACCCGCGATACACCTGGAATGTGGCCGACGCTTTGACGGTTTTGGGCACCTTTCCAGGGGTTGCATCGGTCACTGTTGACCTTTCTGATCGACTTTATGACACCGATGCCGATAAGGCAGACGGCGCAGATTATCGGCTAAAATCTTGGGTTCTACGCGTACCAGAAACGATTGAATTGCGTTGTGCTGGCTTGAGGCTTGCACAATTGGTGCCCGGCGATCTGGTGTCCGTGACGACTGACAGAATTGTGGGAAGACCAGATCCAAGGGCTCAGTTTTACACCCGACGCATTTGCATGGTTTCGTCTGTTTCTGTGAATTGGACAAATTCTGCGGTTGATTTGACGCTTTCATTTTTGCCAGAAGGAAACACCACATGAGCGTAGCAAGACGAGGCATCCGCAATGGATTGTTGATTCCCGTTGCGCGCGCCGCAGGGCAAGTGATTTCACGCGAGGCAAGGCTTTGGGTGGATGAACGAACGCGTCGGTTGAAAATCGCACATTCAAACGGAACCATTGTAGACCTTGAGCGCATTGCATCGGCAGGGAATGGCACGACCGCGCAGATCATCACATGGGACACGACGACGACGAATGGCCCAACGTGGCGCGGCTG
>JAPOKD010000961.1 GCA_029977825.1 Planctomycetota bacterium
AAAAGCCGGTAGGACATTCGGCACCAACGCCACGAACGCGAGGCGTATGCTGCCTGTTGCCAGCCACAGCAACAGTAGAATCAGAAGGCTTGAGATCACTAAACATCTCCATTGATCCTGCACCAACTGGTTGATCAAATCGGCCATGATGACATAGTACCCCGTAACTTGTCCTGGCTTGCCGGGCGGGGTGTCGTGAGGGACTTCCTCAGCAATTGTTTCCCTGGCAGTTTGCTGGTTGATGATTTCTTGCCACTGGCGACTGTTCACGTGTTGCTGAACTACCCGATCAACTTCTTTGATCATTGCGGTCTTGGCTTTTGCGTCAAGCTGTTCCCTGCTTCGCAGCATGATGCGTAGCTTTCGTCTGTTGCCGCGAGGCTGACTCAACAATGCATCGTAGAAAACAGGCATGACCACTGACATCGCAGAGAGCCTTGATGAGGGAGACAGCAAGGCTGATACTGCTGAACGACTTGCAACTTGGTCAGCATCAGCAAGGCTGAGAACCTTGGTGAGCCCCTCGCCATTGATCTGGATGGATCTCAGGTCGTTTTCCAGCGCGCGTACCTGTTCCAGGTAGTCGCTGTTCAGTTCGGCGGGGGAATCCAGAATGATGTCCCAGACACCTGCGCCACCAAATTGCGTTTCAACGTGTTGATATGCGGAGACGACACTGCTGTCTGCGTCAAAGTTGTTGAGAAAGCTGGTTTCCGTTTCTGCTCTCCCCATGCCGATGACCGCGATCATGGTCATCGCGAAGGCGACGGCCAAGCATTTTCCGGGTGCCTTAGTGGAGGCATCCGCGAGCCGGATACACCATCGACGCAAAACGCGGGAAAAACGATTTTGCTGTTCGTTGAGCGAATCGAGAAATCGAAAATTCGGTAGCATCACTAGCGCGGGCGCAAAGAGCATGATTGCCAGGCATACGGCGATCGCGGATATAGCGATCATGATGCCAAACTCGCGGATGGGTAAAATCTGGGAGACCGAGAGAGCGGCAAATCCTGCTGCGTCAGTCAGGCATGTCCACAAAATGGGCATCACTAATAAGGCAATGGCTTCGGTTGCTGCGGTTTTTTGGTCATGCCCCCGATTCTGTGAATTGCGAAAACGGACACCCAGATGAAGTACCGCTGTGACTGAAATGACAGTGATGATTGCCGTCAGGATGGTTGAAACCAATGAAAGGCTACTGCCGATCCAGACCATGCTCGCCTGAGTAAGCACCGATGACCACAAAATCAGAAGCGTTGAGAGTGCGACGAAACGAAAGTCAGCAAGAGATAGAAATACGACTAGCGAAAGTAGAATGACGGTGGTGACTGCAAGTTGGTTTCCGTCTTTTTCGATGAGTTCAAAGCCATCATGCACCAGGACAGGCTCACCCACCAGAACTGCCAGATTGCTGGCAGGTGCTGCTGGGACGGGTGATTTTTCCAAGAGGGCCGGCGCCGATTCTTTCACGCTTTCGGCGAAGTCCTTCAACTGCTCGATCGTTTGCGGCGGATAGTCGGGGTCAAGAATGGCTACCACCGCTGCATGGGAGTGGTCTTCCGAGTGCGTGTAGCCAGCAAAAAGATCGTCAAGCCCTTCTGCGATTTTGTTTCCCGGTCGGAACAGCGTCGGTGCCCGATTGAGAATTGACAGAGGTTGAAGTTTCGAGATTGCGGCGTTGAGCACCGATGGGGAAAGAACGCCTTTGACTCCGGGTATCGCGGCAATCTGTTCCGTCATCATTCGGTTGCGTTCGATGCCCGCATCAGTGATTAATTCGTTATCCTGATACACGAGCATGACCACGGCGTTGCCGCCGAACTGTTCCTGCAGTTCACGATAGGCCAGGTAAGCTGGATCATCTGCAGGAAACATTGCTGCAATAGAGCGTTCGAAACGGATTTGCTGTGCTGCCGGATATGCCAAGCCGAACAGGACTAGCCCGATTACAAGAAGTCCCCAACGTGCCGCGACCAGTTTCGATGCGAACCACCGTGTCCATCGCGAACTGGTCGATCTGCACAAGTTCTTCGCCGTTCGTTCGTTGTCGGAGTGCTGTGAAGTCAATTTGAAGAGGTTTTGTTGTGACAGCGGATGCGAATGAATGCGACGACAAAGGCACAGGGATGCTGCAGTCCCTTGTGGTGCGCGTGGGTTTGTTGCTGATTGTCAGTGCGTTCTTCGTGCGTGGGGCTGTTTGCTGGCGTAGCTTGGATCAATATACGGCTGACCCCGACGCTTATCGGGCAATTGCGGAAACGCTTGG
>JAPOKD010000790.1 GCA_029977825.1 Planctomycetota bacterium
CTGGCATCACGGTAACAGCATTCCGTGGACACAACTTGCTGACCTAAATCGCGTGAAATCTATTTACCGTGGCAATATCAAATTCTTCAGCCCAGAGGACTTAGCCAATGCAAAGTCTGCTTATGAATCCTTGTCATTGAATAGTGAACATGCGGGGTACTGGTCTTCGATGCCATCGGAAAGTTCTTCCACTTCCGCTGGTGGTTTTGCATGGTCCACCGCCAGCGGCACTTACAGCAATTACAGTGACGCACGATCGGCAAATCGATCCACCTGTAGGTGACTAACCAGGAAAGCATATCGATCCGCGTTTTCCGCAATCTGTTCTAGCAGCGTATTACCACTTCCGTGTCGCACCGCAGTGCTGGCACGCAACAGGAATCGACCGCTGCAGCAGCCATTGATTGCTACAAGTCCGTAGCCATTCTTCGTGCCCGCGTAAGATCAAGGCATGAATTGTGTCAACCGCATGAACAGCGCTGCAGGAAAATCCACATCCTCCCGCCCATTATGCCGCGGAAAATAACTGGACAAGCGGGTAAACCGATGGGGCCATCATGCGGTTCCAAGTCATTAAGATTGAAAAATCCGCTGCCGTGTTCCACTGGTTTGCATCGGACAGTGCGCGAGCTTCAAGGCAAACCGCACTGTTGGTCGTCGGTTTTTTCTGAAGGCAGTTAAGCAGCAACACTTGACTCTCTGAATGCTTGACCTGTTGCCAGAAGAGCCCCGTTGCCAAAAGAGCCCTGATAAACACAGGGATTTGACAGGATCAAGCAGCACGGCCACAAAAACCCCTCGCCCGATATCTTCGAATTTCAAACGCAAACGAAACCCTCTCGATTCAGATCCACAATAACTGACTAATGGGGCATTGAAATTCAAGCTAACTTGCAAAGAAATAGTGCTCAAAACCAATCAAGGTGAGTCGGGTGAAGTTTAGTTGCGATAAACCGCGTAAGTGCGTAACCAAAACATTTTTTTGTTCTCAGTGAAGACAAGAATGGGATATCCTGTGCGTTCCGTTTTGACACCATGCCCTCAATCTTTGACACCATGCAACGAAAAATCTTGCCCCATGGCTATGCCGTGTTGTTACTAGCCATTGCATTACCTGCCTTCTTAAGCACGTCCGATCTTCACGGTCAAGACGCTTCGCCGACAGGTTCTCAAGCGAAAAATCGCCCCAATATTCTTTGGCTTTTTGCAGAGGACACCTCACCTTGGATGGGTTGCTATGGCGACCCGATCAATCAAGGAGCGACTCCCAACATTGACTCGCTAGCAGCAAGGGGTGTCCTCTTCTCTCGTGCTTTTGTTCCAGCCCCCGTATGCTCGGCATGCCGCTCTGCGTTGATGGGTGGCCAGAATCAGATTCGTTTTAATGCACACGAACATCGATCATCTCGCGGGCCAGCGAAGCTTTACCTACCTGACCACATGAAACTGCTTCCGCAGTTGGTGAAGGAAAGTGGCTACTTCACGTTCAATCTCGGAAAAACCGACTACAACTTCGTCTGGGATGTCCCAGCAACCTACTCATTGGAGAAAAACTCCAGAAACTCCATTCCTTGGAAAACCTTGAGTGAAAACCAGCCCTTTTTTGGTCAGATCCAGACAGCAGGTGGCAAGAACAATACCGCTAAGTTTCCTGCATCTCGGAAGGTTGATCCGGGTACAGTCAGCGTTCCACCGGACTATCCCCAAAATGATATTTACCGATCGGTCGTAGCCCAGCACTATGACGCGATTCGAAAAGATGATGACTTCATTGGGAACGTTCTGGAGGGGTTAAAGCAATCCGGACTCTCAGAAAATACCATCGTTGTCTACTTCGGTGACCACGGTGCGAACAATCTGGTCCGCCACAAACAGATGCCAACCGAGGGTGGTCTTCATGTTCCTTTTATCATGGCTGGACCGGCACCCTATGTTCCGGCAAGTGCAGTTCGTGATGATCTGGTGAATTTATTGGACCTGTCAGCAACCACCTTGGCTTGGGCAGGAGTCCCTCGCCCCGATTGGTACGAAGGGCAAAATCTGTTTGACTCAAAATTCGTACCCCGCAGCTCCGTTTTTGCGGCCAAAGACCGACTCGACCACACCATTGATCGAGTACGCACAGTCCGTACTCACCGTTATCGTTACACGCGCAACTTCAAAACAGATCGAATTTTCCTGCAACCACAGTACCGTGATAGCAAGGATTACGTTCGAAACCTTCGGGCAATGTATGCCGATGGAACACTGCCAACCAAGTTGAGTGAAATCTATTTTGGTGAGCGCCCAGCCGAGGAACTTTATGACGTCATTAAAGATCCAAGCCAAATCAATAATTTGGCGACCGACCCGGAATACACCACAGTGCTTACGAAACACCGCTCCTTACTCGAACAGTGGATTGCTGAAGGCGATGCAGGCGTCGGTGAAGAATCGGAGGAAGAAATTGCTTACCAGGGGCAGGAACACAAATGGGGAACAGGTGTGAATCCTGAGTACGAGGGCGTTCGTGTCGATCGCGATGGTGACGGGCTATCGGATACATGGGAAAAAGTAAATGGACGGGATCCCTCGGATGGAAAGATGCTATTCACATTTGATTGTGGTGGTTGGCAAACAGAGGGCTGGTCTGGCTCACCTGACCTCGGCAATATCGCAGGTGCTCAAGGTTATCTGGACTTCACACTTGGCAAGCAGGAATCAAGTTTACATCGGCGAGGACTAAGCCTTGCTGCTGAGAAAAATCGTGGTGCATTTACAATTCGAGCCCGCTCTGATCACGACATCATTTTGCAGCTGGTTGCAACCTCCGCAGGCAAGAAAGAATCAAGCAACATTGTGGGCGAAATCGCTCTCAAGCAGGGTGACCAATGGAAGACGGTATCCATGCC
Source organism: Planctomycetota bacterium (assembly GCA_029977825.1). Lineage (GTDB taxonomy): Bacteria > Planctomycetota > Planctomycetia > Pirellulales > Pirellulaceae > Rubripirellula. Next base: position 2,892 of record JAPOKD010000790.1, read on the forward strand.
GTTGGGTAAAAACGAAGCGTGGAAGGGTTTGATCACGGAACTTGAACTGAGACTCCGAGGGCCAGTGGGCACATTGGTCGAATTTGACTCCATCGCTATCCCCTGAACTTGCCGTCAGGCCCCTGACCGAACTGCCAGGGAGCTCCCCTGACCGAGCTGTCGGGCAGAACGCCCTGGACGCTGGTAGCGACGGCCTGCCTAAGACTCGGGAGAATTCACTGGCAGGTCCATTTTGTCACACCCTGCGAATGGGTTCACGGCTCACTCTTCAGAGAGAAAGTGCCTCAAACCAGCCATTTAGTGGGGCAAATACGTTATTTGGGGGGTAAGAGCGTATCACCCATCAATGGTTACATTCCGAGACAATCAAGGTCGTGCAGACAGCCGACCAAGCTGTTTCGGTACATTC
>JAPOKD010000321.1 GCA_029977825.1 Planctomycetota bacterium
AATCAGGCTATCCAACACGTCACAATCAGGCTTGAAAAAGTAAAGTTGCTGTCTACGACACCACATCGCTGCCGCCGCCTGTGCCTTCTGTTACTCACTCCGATTTTGACCTTCACGTGCATTTTCATCGTTTCCTGTAGCGGAGTAATAGCAGCTGACCTGACACCTGAAGCCACCTCTCTTGGCGAGCACGGTTACGCTAAATCAGGCGACACGCGGATTCATTACGTCACGGTGGGGAAAGGTCCGTTGTTGATCATGATCCATGGCTTTCCTGATTATTGGTACACGTGGCGAAACCAGATGCCAGAACTGGCCAAGACATTTCAGGTCGTTGCTTATGACCAACGGGGCTACAACCTCAGTGATCAACCCGCCGGCGTTGAAAATTATGCAATGCCGAAATTGGTAAACGATGTAAAAGCTTTGATTGAACACTTTGGACATGAAGATGCAGTCGTGATGGGACACGATTGGGGTGGAGCAGTGGCGTGGTCTTTCGCCATGACTTATCCAAACATGGTGGATCGTCTTGTGATTCTGAACCTTCCTCACATGAATGGTTTACGACGGGAACTGGCAAGCAACGCAGAACAACAAAAAGCCTCTGCGTACGCGCGCCATTTTCAAACCCCCGGCGCAGCATCGCAACTCACTGCCAGAGGCCTCGCATTTTGGGTCAAGGATCCTGAAGCTCGGAAAAAATATGTGAAGGCGTTCGAAAGATCCTCCTTTGAGGGGATGCTCAATTTTTACAAGGCAAATTACCCCAGACCGCCTTACACGGCACAGGCCGATGCCATGCCCAAGGTACAGTGTCCCGTCCTGATGATCCATGGACTTGGCGACACCGCCTTGCTTCCCGCAGCTCTCAACGACACATGGCTGTGGCTGGACAATGACCTGACATTGATAACCATTCCCAATGTGGATCATTTTGTGCAGCACGGAGCGGCAAAAAAAGTGACACACCGGGTCAAGACCTGGTTGAACATCTCTTCGGTACAAGAGTGATCATGACATTCCAAACCTCCTCGTCGAATCGACAGCGTGACTGCCTGCTTGTCGCTTCCATTTTACTTTTCGCTGTTTTCAATGCTGTACCTGAAGTTGCGTGCGGCGCGAACCCCGCATTACTGCAAACGAAACAAGAAAAGAATCATCTGGAATTAACGCTCAGTTCAGACGCCGTTTCAGGCATGACACACACCAACACACTCATCAAATTCGTAGCAAAGCTCAGTAACACAGGAAATAAAGCTGTAACAGGAACGGTCACGTGGAGTCTGACAGGGACGGCGTTGCCCTTACGTCACAACACACTGCCAATCAAAGTTGATGCGGGAAAAACAGAGTCCTTCATTCAAACCATCACGACTGGAAAAGCTGGTTTTTCTGAAATGCTGTGTGAGTTCACAAAAGACGGTTCAGAAGAAGCAACTCGTAAAAGAATGCGTATTGGAGTTGATCCTGACAAGTTGATCTCGCCCTTGACACAACAGCCTGACTTTGACGAATTCTGGAAACGAGCAGTCAACGAATTGAAATCTGTTCCACCGTCTTACGAAATCAGGGAATGCTTTGACTTGAGTGATGATCGCATTCAGGTTTACGAAGTAAGTATGCGAAGTCATGACCAGATCCGGGTGCGCGGCTGGCTGGAAGTTCCGCGCGAAGCAACCAGAAAATTTCCCGCCGTGATCCGGGTTCCTGGGTATGGCCAAAACATGAAGCCGATTGGCAAGTGCGATGACATGATCGTTTTTTCTTTCAATCCCCGCGGGCATGGAAACAGTCAGCAAGACGTGCCCGGTCAACCGACTAATTTCTGGATTCGAGGCCTGGATGCACCAGAGACTTACTACTATCGGGGAAGCTTTCTGGACTGCATCAGAGCGGTGGACTTCATTGCAAGCCGCGAAGATGTGGACCAGGATAAAATCGCTGTCTGGGGTGGCAGCCAGGGAGGTGGATTTGCATTTGCAACGGCGGCTCTTGATCCCAGAGTCGACCGGTGTATTGCCGACATCCCATTTCTCTGTGACTGGATCAACTATTTCCAATTGACCCACTGGCCTGAGATGGATGAGTGGATTGCCGATCACTCTCGCAGGAACTGGCAATCAACACTGCGGACACTGAGTTATTTTGACGCCATGAATCTGGCGGATCGCATCACCTGCCCGACACTGATGTCGGTAGGCCTGCAGGATACAGTTTGTCCCCCAACGACCTGCTTCCATGCTTACAATCGCATCCCCGGCGAAAAGGATTATCGAATCTATCCCAACCATGGACACGGGCTCGGCAAAGAACACACCGCCTGGGTCTGGAGCCAACTACGTGAAGCCTTTGCTTTGCCAAAATGAGCAGTTTCTGCTGTATCAGTATCTCACCGTACCGCCTGGTCGAATCAAGACCCTGCACGCTTCAGTAGCTTGGTCAGCAGGCGATCAAAGGTGTTTGCGAATGCCTTCTTGTCACGGTCACCGTAAGGGCGACTTCCCCCAGTTACGGTACCAGCGCCCCGAAGATCGTCCATGAAGTTTCGCATCGATAAACGACTGGCAATGTTGCTCGCATCGTAGGCTTCTCCTCGAGGATCAATGACATCTACTTGCTTGTCGACTAACAGAGCTGCCAATGGTATATCTGCAGTGACGACCAGATCCCCCGATTCGCTGTTCATGACGATGTAGCGATCAGCCACATCAGCTCCTTCACGCACGGTAACCATCGACACGGTTTCAGCGTTGGCTGGAATCCCGATTCGTTGATTCGCTACCAATACCGTCTCAACACCCAGTCTTTTGGCAGCCCGAAACACAACGTCTTTCACGTCACGCGGAGCCGCATCAGCATCAATCCAGATTTTCATACTTCCTGTTCTCGCCTTGACTGGGTAGCAACGTCAAGCCGTCTTGGTTTCGATTGCGTCATGGAATGCAACATGAACCAGTTTCAAGCGATGATTTCGCGGATGACATGTCCATGCACGTCAGTCAGGCGGCGGTCAATCCCATCATGCCGCACTGTCAGCCGTTTATGGTCGATCCCCATCAGATGCAAGATCGTGGCATGGATGTCATAGACCTGAGTTGGATTATCGCGATCCAGAGGCTTGTATCCCCATTGGTCAGATTCACCATGAGTCATGCCGCCCCGAACACCGCCACCACAAAGCCAATTGGTGAAGACATACGGATTGTGATCACGTCCCTTACTGCCTTGAGTGCTTGGCATACGTCCAAATTCCGTGGTCCAGAGAACAATGGTGTCATCAAGCATGCCAGACTGCTTCAGATCTTTCAGCAGTGCAGCGGTTCCCACTGCCATACCGCGTGCCAAGGGGCCATGGTCCCTCTCAATATCCTCGTGGCTATCCCAATTGCGACGTGGAAAGCTGTTGTCGTTGCCTGACCAGATCTGAACAAACCTGACTCCACGCTCGAGAAGGCGACGGGCGATCAAACATTTTCGACCGAAATATTCTGCTTCTTCCGGAGCATTAATCGTATCCGGGTATTTTGCTCCTGCACGATCGAGTCCGTACATTTTCATGACATGGGCCGGCTCACCGGAGATGTCGAGAGCTTCGGGCGCGCTGAGCTGCATCTTTGCCGCCAGTTCATAAGATCTGACTCGGGCCTCAAGCCGTGAGTCGTCCGGTCTTTCGCGTTGAAATTGTTGATTGAATTTCGACAACAACTCTAGCCCCGCACGATCCCCCTGCACCGTTGCAAAATCTGCCTGTGGTTTCAGATCTTCGATCGGGTTGCTGCGCTGCGGAAAAATGGCAGTGCCCTGCGAACTCGCGGGAAGAAAAGCAGAGCCCCAGTTCTTGGGTCCATTGCTGGCAAACCCACGGTGATCCGGCAAAACCACAAAGGTGGGTAAATTCTCGTTGATGGAACCCAAAGCGTAACTGACCCATGACCCCATACCAGGGAAGCCTGGCCGCTGGAATCCTGTTGCCTGCAAGTACGTTGCTTGTGAATGTACTCCAGTCTTCCCCACAAGATTGTGAATGAAGGTCATGTCATCCACACATTCACCCAATGGCGCAACAACGTCGCTCAGCATTTTTCCGGATCGACCGTAGGGTTTGAACGAAAACGGCGATTTCATCCATGGTCCGAGTCCATTCTGAAATGCCTCTACATGTTCTCCGAAGTCCGATTTTTCCCCATGGTGTTTCTCCAGCATCGGCTTGTGATCCCAGAGATCAATGTGACTGGCCGCTCCGCCCATGAAGAGTTGCACTACCCGCTTTGCTTTAGGAGGATGGTGCAAGACTTTGACGGCACCATCGGCATATCCTTCTTCCTGAAGCATCATCGCCAGCGCCAGGGAACCAAAGCCAGTACCGGTTCCGCGCAGAAAATCTCGCCGATCAAGCATTCGTTTCATGGATTAATTCTTGCCAAGATCTTTAAACGGTGAAAACACCTGAACAGCGCCCTCGATCCGCGGTTCAATCGATATAAATAAATTCGCTCAGATTAAAGAGGAATCTGCATAGATTCTTCATGCCATGTTCCTGAGCATAGGCAGTGAATGAATTCAGTTCACTGTCACGAGGTTCGCGTTGTAAAACCAACTGGACCGCATGATGTACCTGCTGCTGCAACGAGTCCTGTTCATTTGCGACCCGCGTCGCAAATTTCTCAGCCATGACCAGGTTGAAACGGCTATTCAAGAGCGACAGTGCCTGCAATGAAGTCAACGTCTCATTCCGTTTTGGCGTACTTTGCGATGAATCAGCGCAATCAAGTGTTGTCATCCATGGATCAGGCTGTGACCTGACGACAAACCGGTAAACACTGCGACGATGCGATTTTGAATCGTTGGGATCAAATTTGTGATATTCGTAATGTGGAGAATGCGCTGTACGCTCCAACTTGAACAAATAGAAACCAGGACCACCCATGGTGTGATCCATCGCACCACTGACGTGCAAGATTGAATCACGAATTTCCTCAGCTTCCAATCTTCGACGAGACATTCGCCAAAGATATTGGTTGCTTCCATCCACCAGAGCATTAGCACTCTTCGCAGTAGAACTCTGGCGGTAAACACTGCTGGTGACGATCAAGCGGTGCAGATCTTTTATCGACTGAGGCTTTAACCAGTTACCACCGTCACGAAATTCGACAGCCAGCCAGTCAAGCAATTCAGGGTGCGTCGGTGCGGCCCCCATCCGGCCAAAATCATTGGGTGTAGCCACAATGCCGCGACCAAAATGATATTGCCAGATCCGATTAACAATCGATCTCCAAACCAATGGATGCCGTTCATCGGTCAACCATTTTGCCAAGTTTGCCCTTCGTTCGCCTTCGGCAGCCTCACCTTCGATTTGCCACGACAATCCCTGTCCCAAAGGCAACATGCCGGGAGAAGCAACTTCGCGTGGCTGACTGATTTCACCACGGTGCAAAACATGCACCGGCCGTAACTTACCTTCCGTTGCATGAAAATTTCCCTGCGACTTAAAGTGCGTAGCTGCCGCATAAACCATTTTTCCAGTAGGAAGCTTTGACAAGTCTGATCTTGCTGCAGTCAGTTTTTTTGTGGCAGATGCACGTTGCGCAATTCGTTGTGGAGTCTCGATCTCACGATTCAATGTAGCCAAGTCACGTTTGGCCACTTCCAAAGACCTGACAGCATCCGGGTCTTGATAATGTGGCCACTGTCCATCGGTCAAATTCTGCCGTGACCATCGCACCGGAGCCTCAATGGAATCAAGTGCTGTGACAGGCTTGCCTTTGGCCCTGTTCTTACCCTTGATGTCCAGAACGCGTAGTTCCCCGAGCGCAAAGATGTAATCGTTCTTGCGATGTGCCAACTTGGTCGCCGTTACACGCACTCGTCGAATTTGACGCCCAGTCACGTCGATCACGATTGGTTCCAAACCGGGATTCACGACATCAGCCTGAAGACGATCGTAGACAATCGCCATTTCCCCGTCGTCACCATCTACGGCTACCTGAAACCGTACGGGAAAACCAAATCCCGCCCCAATTCCTGCGAATTCATCATGGCATGCGTGCAGGATAATCTGCGAAGCATCGACAGCCTCCTCCAAATCGATCTCAACCCATTTCTGCAGGTCATCACGCTTCACTGTGGAGCTGTGGTAGCCAAACTCCGCAGATTTTTTGAAACCAGTACTTTCTTCGAAAGCCTTGATTTTTTTGCGGAGCTCAGACAACCTCGCACCGCCCGCCTGTTCAATCTCAGACGCGATTTTATCCAACTGCTCCTGCTGTACTGCAATCACGTTGTTCAAGGCCTCGCGACGTTTCTCAACCCCGGGATCCAGATCGTAAGGGCGTTCCGCACGATCGACTGCCGCGAAGATTGACTGCAGACCGTAATACTCGGCCTGTGTAATCGGATCAAATTTGTGATTGTGACATCGCGCGCACTGGACGGTCATGCTGCAGAACGTGTTCAGAGCGCCCGACACCATGTCATCCCGATCAAGATTGCGTGCGACTTTGCCATCAAGTTTGGATTCAGGCACTTCCACATGTCCGATAAAGTCCCATGGTCCGGCGGC
>JAPOKD010000682.1 GCA_029977825.1 Planctomycetota bacterium
GCCAAGTTTCTGGAATGGATTCACAGACATCGTTTTCCGTTCCGGGCAGTGTCAGCCGTATCTTTCGTGATCACTGTGTTGACTGCCACAATTCACAGGTCAGTGAAGGCAATGTTGATTTCACTGGACTTGAAGATGCGGAGCTTTCAGAACGGCTGGAAGTTCTCAATCAGGCACAGGAACAGTTGCACTTTGGACTGATGCCGCCGCAGGATGCAAGTGAATTGGATGCCTCGGATGATCAAGTGATCAGGAGCTGGATTAGTTCGCAGTTAAACCTTCACAACGCATCGCGTCTGGAAGACAAGTTGCGGAAACCCGAGTATGGGAATTATGTGGACCATGATGAACTGTTTTCAGGACGGCATCAGGACTTGCCTCCGTTCACTCATGACCGGCGGTGGCTGATCAGTGAGTACATTTTTGAGGCAAGATTCAATGAGATTCTGAAGCATCGACCTTTTCAGACCATTGATGGAAAGCGACAGTTCGTCATTGGTGATAACAACCGCAGGGTCAACCTGACGAATCCGTTCCTGTTACCTTCCAATACCGGCGTCCGCTACTACGCAAATTCGAGTTTGAATGGCGGTCATTTATTGACGATGCTGACAAACGCGAAAGAAGTGGCATCACATATGCTGTATTTGGCTCGCAGGGACCGCCGCTATGTTCCCGCCATCTATGAAATCATGGAAATGGAGTGGGGCCATGAACGCACTTTATCTGAGCGTGAAAAGTTCCTCAACCAGTTCATCGAACCAATCCTGATCGACATTTACGGAGACCGGCACGCGGATTTGTTGCCGGTTTTTGAACGGATTGAGATAAAACAGAGCGACAATGCGGGAATAAAAAAATCACCTTTTCACGCGGCGCAACCAGGTGCACAGGAATTGGTTTTGTTATTCCATTCGATGGAGAAACACAGGAAGGAAGGTGAGCCTGATCAGGTCTGGATTGAGAAATGTGAGCGGGATTGGTTCTATCGGGGAGATAACCCGCGCACAGTTCAAACGCGTCTTACGTTTCTAGCTGGCTACCTTGAGGAGTTCAGAGAACAGGTCGTGCGGCATCGCTACGCAATGAAACACAAAATACCTGTTTATCGACCTAGGCCCGAAGAGGAACAGCGAGCGATCGAGGAAGCGATTTTAAAACATCGTAAGTCGGGTGATCGATATGGAGAGATCATTGAAAAATGCCTGACACAGTGGAAACAGCAGTTCCATGACGAAAGGGTCGCAGCGGGGTTACCTGACAGACAAGTGGTGGACTCGCTTGTATCGCAATTGTATTCATTGCTTTATCAGCGTGAGCCCAGCGAGCAGGAGCTTGGCAGGTACAGTGCCCTGACGACGAGCTATTTTGAAAATCTCGGTAATGTCGACGGAATTGAGAAACTGATTCAGACACTGATTTTGAAGACGGAGTTTGTATATCGCAGCGAATTTGGAGCAGGGGAACCGGATGAGCATGGGCGGCGCATGATGTCACCCAGGGATGGAAGTTATGCGATTGCCTATGCCTTGACCGATAGCAGCCCTGATGCGGAGTTGGCTGCGGCCGCAGCAGAGGGGAGACTGAACACCCGCGCCGATTATAAGCGCGAGGTTGAACGCGTGTTGGCAAACCGAGATCAGTACTACGTGATTGACGAGGCAGTTCAGAGATTGCAGTTGACCGCGAGTATCACGAACACGCCGATTCGGAAATTACGCTTCTTCAGGGAGTTTTTCGGATACCCACAGTTGCTGACAATTTTCAAGGATAACAAGCGATTTGGTGGTAACTACGACAACGCAAAGGGGCGATTGGTAGGTGAGGCAGATCGCCTGGTGGATCACATACTGGAAGCAGACCGAAATGTTTTCCACGAGTTGCTGACCACTGACAGTTTCTATGTCTATCATTCGGGAGACAATGAGGCGATGGCTGCCTCTTCGGCGCGGATTCGGCGGATCTATGATCATTTCAAAGATGAAGATTGGGAGAATTTTGATGAGGCCGATCTTCAAAGGCATGATGCGTTCATCAAAGGAGTGCAGATGCGCGGAATGGGGCGGAATTCAAAAGATGATTTACGAACTCTCAGAACAGTGATGACAAGCTTCACGACACGTTTCGATAAGGGCCAGTCTGCGGCAGCACCGTTTGATTCATTTCCTGCGCACGGGAAGAGTAACGCTGACACTCGAACAGGGCTGCAATTGCGTAGCCCAGAGGTCGCCAAGTTCTTCAACATACGCCTTGACGATTGGAATTACCCGGTAACTCAACCCGCTCCGGTAAAGCATCGCATGGGAATGCTGAGCCACCCGGCGTGGCTAATTGCACATGCACAGAATACGGAGACCGATCCGGTTAAACGTGGGCGTTGGGTGCGAGAAAAGCTGCTGGCGGGAACTGTACCGGACATCCCGATTACCGTGGACGCGGTTATTCCAGAGGACCATCACCGCACGCTAAGACAAAGGCTCGAGGAAAAGACGGGCGACACTTACTGTTGGAAATGCCATCAGAAAATGAATCCCCTTGGATTGCCATTTGAGATGTATGACGATTTTGGTCGATACAGGGAGCAAGAGTCGTTGGAGCATCCAGACAATCTGGTCAAGAAAGGGCCAGATAAAGCGGCACCCCACGTGGACTTGAGAGATGTATACAAAACATTGCCCGTGAAAACCGATGGAAAGTTGGTAGGTTCCGGTGACGTTGAACTGGACGGCGAGGTGGCCAACGCCTTGGATTTGATACAGAAGCTGGATCGTTCTGATCGTGTTCGGCAATCCTTTATCCGTTATGCATTCCGATACTTCATGGGACGTAATGAAATACTTTCCGATTCAAAGACGTTAATCGACGCTGATCAGGCTTACCTGAGCAGTGGCGGCAGTTTCGACGCGGTGATTGTTTCGCTGCTGACATCCGATTCCTTTTTGTTGCGCAAAGAAAGTAAACACTGATATGGCTGTGAATCGTAGAACGTTCCTGACAGGAGCTGCGCTCGGGGTTGGGGCAACGACGTTGGCTGGGCGTACAAGTGCAAAGGCTGCACCGGGTGTTACCGGTGGTAACCCTAAGCGTTTCGTCTTCATCCGCAAGTCGAATGGCGTACGTCCGGCTGAAGTAGCCTTGCCGAGTTTTTCCGAGACCGAGAAAAAACGCGACGGTGACAAGGAGCCTTTGCGAGTCGACATGGCGAACCACGAGTTGCCCTCGTGGATGCAACGTCTCAATGCACACAAAAGCCAACTATCGATCTTGCAGGGGTTGTCCTGCAAGATGAGCGGGAACGGTCACTGGTCCTATTCTTCCGTCATGGGCGCCTTTAAATCGGGACGGAACTCACTGAGTGGTATCAAACGCGCTACGGTCGATTTTGAGCTTGCGAGGTTGGTGCCTTCTCCATTTGGACATGTGGAGTTGTCGCTGACTGGTAATTACAGCACCTTTCGCAGCGGAATCGTGCCGGGCTATTCAGCACCTGGGGCTCATCAACGCAACTATTGTTATGCAGACCCGCAGACCGCCTATGATGAATTGTTCAAGTCGGTTGCGAATCCCGATGCGGTGGCTTCCGATAATGCGATGCTCAAGTTCTTACAGGAGGAGGAGGCTTACAAAGCCCGTTTGCTAGGAGGGCATGAGAAGCGGAAGCTCAGCAACCATGTCGAGTCGATCGAGGCGATTCAGGCTCGGAATCTTGAAGTTGAGAAGATGTCTGGGGAAATCGCAGAGCATCTGCCAGCATTGGACCCCGTGCATCTGGGTGGTGGTA
>JAPOKD010000360.1 GCA_029977825.1 Planctomycetota bacterium
AACCATTCCTGCCCGTTTGATCGAAGAAACATACCTCTTGCGGACAAGATCGCAGCCAGACACGACTCCCTCCAAAATCGATGACCTGCTGCTTTCTGGAATCAAACGCCTCGGTATCGAATCCGCCCGACTGCAACTGCAGCGAGCTGAGACGTTGATTAGCGATGGCAAAACCGACGACGCAACAGCAGCTGTCCAGCAACTTGCCCGCACAGTTCAAGAACGACGCGCGGAGCTCGTCGGTGCACGCGGCATCACTCTCACAGCCAGTGAAAAATCGGCTGAGGAGTTAATGTTGAATCGTTTGTCCTGGACGACCAACGTCCTTGATGGGATCATCGATAATCGCAGGGGTATGCTTGAGAACGCCCGCCGAAAATTCCAGAAAGCATTACGCTCACAAATTTCTGTCGGCAGCCAGCAGCGGCTCCAAGCAACACTCTTGCTCGCAGATGTGTACCGTAAGATGCGAGCATGGGACTTGGCCGCAGCAAGCTACGAGGCAGCCATCGGCCTCGCACCCGAGCAACAAGAACTGCGGGCGTTGGCGGCAGATGCATGGACATCTGCAGGTAACGTTGGAAAGGCTTTCGAGCAATGGAGGACGTTAAGTGGCGATTCACTGGCCCTGAGAGTCCAGCAATTACGAGCATCGATCGCCGAAGAATTTGCACAGCCACCCAGCAGACGGGACTTCGAAGCTATTTGGCGAGAACTAAAGGTTCTGGAAACGCAAGTTGCGAACGCGAAAGAGAAAAACGAGCCGGAAGTTCAGAAAGCAAGAAGCGAACTGGCACTATTGGCCTTGGCGATACCCGATCGTGATGACGGCAGCAGTCGCAAGTCCACCGTTGAACGCCTTCAGAAAATCGCCGCAGATTACCCCACAGATGCAGGAATTCAAAATGCTGCTGCGCTTTCTCTCGCCCAAGCAGGAAAAATAGAAGCGGGACGAGAGTGCCTCCAGCGTCTAAACGCTATTGAGAGCATCGACGCTCTCGCAGTCACGTTAACGAACGCGAAATTCGAAGCAACTGTGGGCAACTTGGATATTGCAATCGAGTCACTCTTAGCACACGCCGCAAACAACCCAGATGACGTCAATCAAGTGAGGATGTTGGCAGCTGAATATATTTCAAGCCAAGAGGCGGAAAACTCAGTCGACAAAGCTTACGAAACGCTTCTAAATATTCCGCCCCGGCAGCACACCCCAGAAAGCTGCTTTCGGCTCTTCAGCTATGCACTGGCGGGCCTCCAGACGCCAGTTACAAGCGAAACCGATCTGTCGCAATTGATCACAGCTGAACAGTTGCTGTTTGATTTAGATGAACCCACAGGTACTTGGTGGAAGCTTGCAAAAGCAATTCGGCTGTTAAGTGAGGCCAGCAACGAGACCCTGAACGCTGAGCAGCGTGCCGAGTTGATTTCGGAAGCGAGTAGGTTAAGCAGTGAAATCAGTGGCCTTCGCCCAGTTTGGGGTTTAGGGTTAAGTCTTGCAGGCCAAGTCGCCGCAGCACGCGGGGAAATAATGTCGGCAATCCAATCGCTGCAGGCTGGGATTTCCAATGGTGACGCGAGACTTTCATCCTCCTATCTGCTGACACAACTGTTACTACAGACAAATCGGGTCATGGAGGCTGAAGCAGAGTACAGTCGTTTTGAAAGGCTTCGTACAGCCAACTCGAATATCACGGCATTTGGCGTGTCGATAGCTGAGAGGAAGGGTGAGTACAAGCAGAGCCTGGAACTCGCGCGTCAAGCAGCCGAAGACAATGACGAGGACGAGGTTGCGTGGCTCTTAGTCGCCCAAGCTGCCATTATGGCCGCACGCTCGACGGACGAGGGGCTCGCGAAAGACGAACTTCTGGCTGAAGCGAGAAGATCGCTCGAACTCGCATTGAACCTGTCCAACGATAGCAGTGTACGGGCCTATCAGATGCGGCTTCGTTTCCAACAGGAATTCTTTGGTGAGGAAGCCTATCGTGCTGAGCTCGCCAAGCTTTATGAGAGCAAGGTGGGCGAACCAACACGCTCACTGCTCGCAGGCCTAGGCTACCTTAAAATCAAGGACATCAAGACAGCCTTTCCCTTGCTGAAGCAAGCAGAAAAATACGCCCCACTGGAACCGCAAGTCTTTATAGCACTCTCTGAATACTACCAGCTTGCTGCGGACAACAAAAACACGATCGGATCGCTGGAAAGAGCTTTTGAACTTGCACCCAACCGGATTGATATTCGCAGTCGCCTCGCGATCGCAATCGCGCTGCGTTCGGGTGCCGATATTCCATGGCAACGGTTAGATAGTTTGCTTGACACCGATTTAATCGGGGATTCCCAAAACAAGCTTTTACACGCACTGATTTTGCTGAACCGCGGGAATGAAAGCCAGGAAGGACAAGCAGAAAGCATCCTGCTGCAATTAGTGCGTACAAATGACACCAAAGCAGATGACGCAAGACGCCTACTGGCTTCATTGTGGCGTCGACGCTGGACCACTGCAGCATCAATCGATGCAAAGTCCGCCGAGGCGCAGCGGGCGTTATCCACCGCTCGAGGTGTCTATCAGAGTTTAATTAATCGCGAAAACCCCAGACCTTTGGATATCTATCGACTCGGGGACCTTCTGTTGCGTGCAGAACAAACTCAGGATGTGAATGCACTTGCTAATCAGCTGGATGCAATTACGAAGGGATCTCCTGTCGCGCTCGATCTGCGTCTGCGACTCGCACAACAGTCTGGAGAAAACGACAAAATCCAAAAGTATGCCGAAATCTGGGCAAATCGAGCAATGGAAGTAGATGGACTCCTGCAGGCGAGTGTTTGGGAAACGACAGGACAACTGCTGTCAAAGCTTGGTTACCACACCGAGTCGATCGACTGGTTAAAACGCGCTTATGAAGATGACCCTGGTAAGTTTCGTGCCTACATTCTCGGGCTCACCAGGGCTCGCAGGTTCGATGAAGCTATCGAGGGTTGCGTTGAACAATACAACAAAGACCACGAACCGGATACAGCATCCGCCTTAGCCGATGTTGCCGTCCTCATGGGACTGGGGCTACAAGCACGTCCTCTGTCAGACCGAGAAGAGGCAGTACTCCAACAAGCTTTGCGAGATCACCCATCGGATGCGGCCCTGCTTGAGGCAGTGGCAACCATGCGACTTGCACAAGAAAGGTATGGTGAAGCTATACCGCTGTACAAAGAATCTGCCAGGTATTCTCCAAACAATGTCCGCCTGTTGAACAACCTTGCAATGGCTTTGTCTGAAACTTCTGGGAGAGAAGCTGAAGCAATTCCATACGCGACAAAAGCCATCGAACTCTATGGAAGAAGCCCCGAATTACTTGATACGTTGGGCTTAGTTCTAGTTCGCAATTGTAAATATGATGAAGCTGAGAAAGTCTTGCGGGAGGCTGTGAATGCAAGCCCTGACCCGAGATACCGCTTCCACTTGCTAGTCGCACTCTTGGAACAGGACAGAAAAGTCGAAGCTATCTCGCAATGGTCACAACTAGACCTCGATGCACTCAGAAAGGCCGCATTGACACCAGCCGAGCGCCGAGACCTCAGTAAAATCCAACGGCATTTCGAAGGTTAGGATAAATCCTGCACAGGAAATTTACCCATGAGTGAACCTGAATCCAACGAGGAGAAAACAAGACGTGTTGCACCTCGCGGCAGAGCAGTCTTGCTTTGTGTTCTGCTCATCATCACCGGAGGGGTAACTCACGGATACCTGGATGGTCGCTGGACACATATCGCTGATGCGAAGTTAAGAGGAACTCAGTTGCAAGACTTGCCCAAGACTGCCGGGAACTGGCGTCTTCTCTCAAGTGAAAAGCTACCTGACTCCGCGCAGCGTACTCTGCAGTGTTACGGATCCGTACTGCGCGATTACGTCCACGATATCACTGGTGATCGAATCAAGGTATTCGTAGTGCTTGGTCCGCGGGGCCCAACTGCCGTCCACACGCCCGAGGTGTGCTACAGCAGCACAGGCACAGAACCGGCGGGTGAACGAGTTGCCAAATCTTTCTTGATCAATGGGGAAACTCAAACATTATGGAATGTCAAATTCCGAAGACCGCGGACTTCGGATCCACCGCATTTAGAAGTCTGGTACGGCTGGAGTGACGGGGGCCCATGGAATGCAGCGTCGTTGCCCCGCGTCTGGCTCACGGACTCCTTGTACAAAATTCAAGTAGCCGGCCCACCGGCTAAACCTGATCAAGAAATATCACCCGTCGAAGATTTTTTGAAAGAATTCCTACCATCGTTTCAAGAAACTATCGCTTCAACGAGCGAAAACGGGTCAGCGATAACAAACACTCCGTCAGGTGGCGGTTAGGAAACTATTAGTGACGTTAACCCACCCTTCAGTGGCGTTAGCCAACCCACCGCATTGGACAAAATAAAAATGGTCATTTTGGGGGATTTCAGGGTGTTTTTTTTCTCAGGTCAACGACAATTAGGCCTCACGATGGAGTAGGAGCTTGCGTCATCAAGCCGGCACAAGCCTACAGCGAAAACGTGACTCTTCAAATAAAGCAACGGGATGCAAACCTTAAATCAGCTCTTTCCGGAAACGGCTTGCACTGAATCGTGCGAATCCAGTGGAGCGAATAGGTTGCCTCAGAGTCACCGACGCTACCAATATTTTGAGGCCAAATATCGCATTGAGCGATTACTTGGAGTCGGGCTACTGATACCCGCGATTCCAATCATTGCTGTCTGCTGGTGTGCGGTAAAGCTATCGTCACGAGGCCCTGGAATTTACCGACAAACGCGTGTTGGCCATGAAGGTAAGACATTCCAAGTACTTAAACTTCGTACGATGCGAGTCGATGCAGAAGCCAACGGCCCACAGTGGTCATCAAAAGGTGACTCACGTATCACGCGGTTGGGACGCATCCTCAGAAAACTGCATCTGGATGAACTGCCGCAATTGGTGAATGTTGTGAAGGGCGAGATGGTCTTGGTCGGCCCACGCCCTGAGAGACCAGAGTTCGTTGCCTTACTTTCACAGGTGATTCCGGGTTACGAGCGACGTCTCATCGTCAAACCCGGGATAACGGGGATCGCACAGATCAATCTTCCACCTGACACTGATTTGCGAAGTGTTGAGAGGAAGCAGATTTTAGATCTTTACCACATTGACCACGCAGATTTCTGGCTCGACAAACGGATGTTAGTGCTGACAGCTTTCCGCGTGGTGTCCATCAGCAATGACCGCTTGACTAAGGTCATGGGGCTGGACCGCAAAGAACTAGTGAGCCACCTGCCAGCAGAATCTGTTGGCAGCACCTCAACACCTCTCTCGACCTTGATGGCTGAGACAACGACAAAACAGGGAGCGGAACCAGAAACAAAGTCGCCTGTGCAGGAAGAAGAGGACACCGACGCTGCAGAATTCCACGCCGGATGGGATTCAGACGAAGAGCAATGGGACGATGACACCCATGACTCTTGGGAGGGTATGTCTCTCAGCGAAAACGGCCCTCGTTAGCTTGCTCTTCAAGACGAACGCCGCTAGGCAGGTCATCAAAGCCGTGACGCTCGCAGATAATTAAAGATCCTTGGCACGGCAAACAGTCTTATCGTATCCCCGACAACAAGCAGGCTGGGCATCATCCCACGGAAGACGCCATCAAGGCACCGCGAGTTCATTCGCGACGTCAGCTGTAAAGTACGCGAAATAGTTTAAGTACGCGAAATAGTTTAAGTACGCGAAATAGTGCCTCGTAAGCATCCCCCTAACACCGTACCGAACATGTTGACGGTCGACGTTGAGGACTATTTTCAAGTCTCAGCTTTTGATCACCGAATCAAGCGTGCGAACTGGGACTCGATGCCCTGCCGTGTCGAAGCAAATACCGAACGTTTGCTGACCATATTTTCAGAAGCTAATGTGCGAGGCACATTCTTTGTTCTCGGCTGGATTGCCAGAAAATATCCCCAACTGATCCGTCGAATTGCAGAAGCAGGTCACGAGCTAGCGTCACATGGTTACTGGCATC
>JAPOKD010000304.1 GCA_029977825.1 Planctomycetota bacterium
GCTGGGAATGGATTCATTTCCGAAATTGTTTTGTTGACACCGGAGGTATTCAGTTCCATGGCAACACCGGTAGCGGCGATTCGGTCAAGGGCAGGCCGAATGTCCTCCAGCATCTGGTCCGCATCCCAGGCTTCGGAGGTAAAGTTTTTGATCAGATCGGGGTGAGCGATGGAGTCAAAAAGCCCTGTCTCCGCAGATTTTGCGAGGAGTCGAAAGTAGGTCTTCTGTACTTCTCTTAAGTCCTGCTCCCAGTATTTGTCGCGAAATTCCTGTATTTGCGGGTGGACGGACCCTAACACGAACTGGAAGTCAGCCGATGCCAATTGTTGTTCCAGATAGGTCTCGTAACCTTCAAAGTAATCAGCTTCCAGACCCAGCCTCACATCCACTCGCCCTTGCC
Source organism: Planctomycetota bacterium (assembly GCA_029977825.1). Lineage (GTDB taxonomy): Bacteria > Planctomycetota > Planctomycetia > Pirellulales > Pirellulaceae > Rubripirellula. Next base: position 401 of record JAPOKD010000304.1, read on the forward strand.
ACTGGTCGTGAGTTTTCGCCACGAGATCGACGTACTCATCAAACTCGCTTTCTTTCATTCTCACGGCAGCCGAGAATCCATCGGGCATTGGGTTATGGCAAGTGACCATCAGGCCCAGCAAGCCTCGTTTTTCTGCGATTGCAGCATACTCGGTCGGTTCCCCGTACGCGTGGTTGCACAGTGGTGTGTGGGAGTGCGATTCAAATAGAATGGGAGAAGTCACGCCGAAATGCTCCATCGTGAGTCGGGGCCGGGCTCGAACCAGTTACCTTACAGTAGCAAGTCGAAGAATTTTGGCGAGGGTAGCCCGTAGTTTTTCCAGATTGGCCTTCAGAAAACTGAAAGCAACAATGATTAAATCAACAGCAGCTCCTGCACCGTCGATCGTAGATTCTCAAGCCACGCCGACCAAGCGTGGAATGTTGGCGGATCTCTCTCGGCGTACTTTTATGAGAACCGGTGGCATTGCAACAGCCGCGATGATTGTCCAGCCACATGTTTTGGGTGGACCGGCGCATACGCCGCCCAGCGACCGAGTCAATGTCGCTTTAATTGGTGCGGGGGGGCGCGGTCGGCAGAATGTTCGTGAGTTGTTGAAGTTGAAAGATGTTCGGGTTTCAGCCGTTGCGGACCCTGCCGAGTACTGGGATCTGAGTAAATTTTACTACCGAGGTGAGGCTGGGCGTTTACCCGTCTGCAATGAAATCGAAAAACACTATCAACAGACTGAGCCCGGTTTCAAATGCCATCAGGAACAGGACTATCGAGAGCTTTTTGCCGATCACGCATCCGAGTTTGATGCTGTTCTTTGTGCAACCCCGGATCATATGCATGCTCACGCATCACTCGCCGCGATTCGATCTGGAAAACATGTCTACTGTGAAAAGCCTTTGACTCACAATATTGCTGAGGCGAGATTGGTCAGTCGCGCCGCTGCGGAGGCGGGAGTTGCAACTCAATTGGGAAACCAGGGACACTCAAAAGACACGATTCGCGAAACGGTTGAGTTGATTCGCGCAGGTGCGATCGGTGAGGTCAGGGAGGTGCACGCGTGGGTGCCGGCTACCCGATGGAACAAGTCACTGACGCAGCCGCCGCAGAATTCCCAGCCAGTACCGGCCGGGCTTGATTGGGATCTTTGGTGTGGTGTGCGTACGCCCCCTGCCTTTCATGAAGCGTACGCACCGGTTGCCTGGCGTGATTTTTGGAAGTTTGGATGCGGCGCTATGGGTGATTTTGGCTGCCATGATCTTGATTCAGCCGTTTGGGCCCTCGATCTGGGATTGCCAAGCCGTATCGAGATGCGTGCGGCCGGTAGCAGTGATGCGAATCTAACGCCATTCGGTGAAATTGGTTACTTTGATTTTCCCGCGAATGCAGTACGTGGACCGGTACGCTTGAATTGGTACAGCGGTGGACTTTTACCACCGACTCCGCAGGAGTTACCGAGTGATGTCAGTCTGCCGAAAAGAGGTGTCCTGTTTGTCGGGTCCAAAGGTGTGATGCTGTGTGGCGGGGCGGGAGGGCAAGCGGTCGTCTATCCGGAGCAATATGCCCAAACCCTGCAAAAACCCGAGGAAAATCTCAAGCGTTCAGCGGGTCACCATCGTGATTGGATTGACGCGATCAAAGGGGGGCCTCCTGCAAGCAGCGAATTTGGTTATGGTGCGAAATTGACTGAGATCACCTTGCTTGGATTGGTCGCGATGCGAACTGGAAAAGTGATTGATTGGGATGCCAAGGACATGACAGCGCGAAATTGCCCAGAGGCCGAGCAGGTAATTCAGGGTGAGTACAGGGATGGCTGGAGATTGGACCAATGAAGTTAAAACACATCCTATGGTTTGCAGTGCTGGGAGGATTGTTTGCCTGTCTGGAAACGAGGTCCCAAGTCACGGCGACGGAAAAGGCGATTGCGGCACGGCAGGCACCCGCAATTTCACGTGGGCCCCGCTTTTTGAAGCCAACAGATGGGCAACCCCAGGTAGGGGATAAAACTTCGGCAGCGATGAACGAGGCCGGGCATCAGTTGACGGCGGCAAAAAAACGTCCCAATGTTTTGTTCATCGCTGTGGATGATCTTGCCTGTTCGTTGGGATGTTATGGCGACCTGATTGCCAAGACTCCTAATATTGACCGCCTTGCGGCCAGTGGTGTGTGCTTTCAGCGAGCGTACAACCAGTTACCACTCTGTAACCCGACTCGTGCCTCAATTATGACTGGGCTGCGACCAGACCAGATCAAAGTTTACGATTTGGATCGGCACTTTCGCGATGAGCTGCCCGAGGTGGTCACCTTGCCGCAGGCATTTCAACAAGCGGGTTATTTTGCCGGGCGTGTCGGAAAAATCTATCACTACAATGTGCCCGCTTCTATTGGAACCGATGGCTTTGACGACCCACCGTCGTGGATGCAGACCATCAATCCGATCGGAAGAGACAAAGCAGAAGAGAACAAGGTTTTCAATGCGGAACCGCATCGCAAAATCAGTGGTGCCCTGAGTTGGTTGGCTGCGGATGGTAGTGATGAAGAACAGACTGACGGGATGATCGCGACAGAGGCGATTCGTTTAATGGAATCAAAGCGTCAGGAACCGTTTTTTTTGGCGGTAGGTTTCTTTCGACCCCACACTCCGTACGTCGCCCCACGCAAGTACTTTGATTTGTATCCGGTGGAGCAATTGAGGTTGCCGTATGCGCCAAGTGACGATCGGGCCGATATCCCCACCGCAGCGTTTGCACACAATTGTCCTGTCCCAAACTACAGTTTGCCTGAGAGCACTTTGCTGCAGGCCACGCAGGCGTATTACGCGTGCGTTTCCTTTATCGATGCGCAGGTCGGACGCCTACTCGATGCCCTGGATCGCTTCGAGCTGACAGGGAATACGATTGTTGTTCTGTGGAGCGATCACGGTTATCACTTGGGTGAGCACAACGGAATCTGGCAGAAACGCACACTGTTTGAACAAGGTGCAAGGTCCCCTCTTATCATTCGCGCCCCGGATCAAGCCGGTAATGGAACCTCGAGTCCGCGAGTGGTTGAGTTTGTTGACATCTATCCAACCTTGACAGGTTTGGCCGGGATTGAGGCCCCCGGTGGATTGGCTGGACGGAGTCTGCAGAAGCTGCTTCAAGAACCGATCGCGAAGTGGGACGGTCATGCCATTACACAAATCCTCCGCCCCGCCGATAAACGGTTGGCCAAGCCCGTCATGGGATGCAGTATCCGCACCGAAAGGTGGCGATACACGGAATGGGCCAATGGTCAGGCTGGAAAAGAGCTTTATGATCACCAAGCTGACCCAATGGAATTTGACAATCTCGCGGTGGATCCTGATGAGCAGGCTGTTCGAGTCATGCAGCGTTTGCAGCCCATGCTGCGGAAGCATGCCTCGGGAGACGTTCCTGACACCCCCTTCAACCCAGCCCGGCTTTGATCTCTGTCTGGGTTGGATGCGGAATAATCCAACCATGTAGCGACAGGACGTTTCGTTCCGTCGCCGTTCATTCAGGTGTCACGGTGGTGATGTCGATTTGCAAATTTGGATTGGGCGTCGGCAACGCTCGACGACACCTCGTCACCCCTTCTACAACCGGGCTTCGCGATCAGGACACAGCCGCCGCATTACGATTCAGACGGCGCCGGTCACTCTCCTTGAGGACAATTTTTCTCAAGCGAATGTTTTCCGGGGTGACTTCTACCAGTTCATCTTCCTCGATGTACTCCAACGCAGCTTCGAGAGACAGATCACGTGGTGGCTTTAGAATCACGTTTTCGTCGCTGCCAGCAGCGCGAATGTTCGTGAGTTTCTTTTCTCGACAGGGGTTCACGGTCATGTCGTTGTCGCGCGCGTTTTCCCCGACAAGCATACCTTCGTAAACTTCCACGCCGGGGGGAACCAGAAGCTCGCTCCGGTCCTGAAGGCCGAACATCGCGAACGGCATAGTCTTGCCACTGACCATCGAAATGAGCACACCATTGGCTCGTCGAGGGACTTCACCTTCGACTGGACGATAGCTGTCGAAGCGATGATGGATGATCGCTGTTCCGCGAGTCGCATTGAGTAATTTGGTTCGCAGTCCGATCAAGCCGCGCGAGGGGACCAGGAACTTCAGCAGGCTGTATTCTCCTCGCTGTGCCATTTCCTCAAGTTGTCCACGCCTCAGGCCAACCAGTTCCATCACCGGGCCCATCGTGTCTGTGGGAACTTCGATACGCAATGTTTCGAATGGCTCGTGTTTCTTGCCATCAATCGTTTTGAAGATGACCCGGGGTTTTCCAACACTCAGCTCAAAGCCCTCTCGACGCATGGTCTCGATAAGAATCGCCAGGTGCAGCACCCCGCGTCCTTTGACTGCGTAGGCCTCAGCGCCTTCGACCATCTCCACCCGTAAAGCGACGTTGCGTTCAAGTTCCTTCTCGAGTCGTGCTTTCAGCTGTCGCGTCGTGACATACTTTCCTTCACGACCCACCATCGGGGACGAATTGACACTGAAGACCATTTCCAGAGTCGGCTCGTCTACCTTCAAGCGGGGCAAAGCGTTGTTGGCATCGACGGCTCCAATCGTATCGCCGATTTCAACGTCAGCGATTCCCTCGATTGCCACGATGTCGCCTGCTGTAGCCGATTCCGCTGCAGCACGTCCCAGATTGTCAAAAACGAAGAGCCCGCCTACCTTCTGTTTCCTGACTCCGTCTTTGTGATGAAGGTCGATGGTCTGTCCCAGCTCAACCCGCCCTGATTCGATTCTTCCCACTGCGATGCGACCGACGTATTCGCTCCAATCAAGTGTCGTCACCATCATCTGGAGTGGAGCCTGATCGTCAACGTCCGGACCGGGCAGGGCATCAACCAGCAGGTCAAGTAGCGGCCGCATGTCCGTGCTTGGTGTCGCAGGGTCCAGAGTGGCGTAACCGTCTTTGGCACTGGTGTAGACGTAAGCTGCATTGTCGAGTTGTTCGTCACCACCAAGTTCAGCTAGCAGTTCGAGTCCTTCATCCAAGGCTTCGGTGGGACGGCCATCTGGACGGTCAACTTTGTTGACCACCACGATGGGCCTGACGCCTGCCTGCAAAGCCTTTTCGAGCACGAACCGCGTTTGCGGCATGGGGCCCTCAGCGGCATCCACCAACAGCAAACATCCATCGGCCATTTTTACGACTCGTTCTACCTCGCCGCCGAAATCAGCGTGGCCGGGGGTATCGATCAGGTTGATCTTCACCCCGCGATAAGGAATGGCAATGTTCTTTGAAAGGATCGTGATACCACGTTCACGCTCCAGATCATTGGAATCGAGGATTCGCTCGCCTTTCAGCTCGGCATCGCGGAATTGCCCGCTTTGACGAAGAAGGCAGTCAACAAGGGTGGTTTTTCCGTGGTCGACATGGGCGATGATGACGACGTTTCGTATGTCTTGGCGACGCAAAGGAGTCAATTCCAGTAAATGTTTGAACGCGTGATGTAAATGGCAGAGGCAGCCGTGACGGTGGCTTTGTTTCGAGACTGTATGCCGCGGATCCAAAAACGTGAAGGTGGCAAATTACCAATCGCAGGTAGAAGCGAAACTTCCACTGATGCGAACGGAGTGTCTTGAGCAATGCGGCTTGGTATCGATCAGGTTGCGCAGTGAACAGCCCATGTTCGGTCCTGGCCTGCCGCGTTGTGAGGCAGGCCACTCCGTACAGACCGCGTTGTATGTTGCCGATTGTCGATGAGTCAGATCACAGATCCAAATCGGCAAATTTGTATTCAAAAAGCCGACTTCACCAGAAAAATGACACTTCACAACAAACTTCGTCAGCAACCTTGGCCTTAACAGAAGCAATCGCACAAGGTCATTAGCTCAGTGAGCATGATGCTTGTAGGTGCCGCTGATATCTCCGTCTTTCGTTGAGATCGTGAGCCTTACCGCTACAACGTCACCCATCTTTACGGCTTTTACAAGTGCAGAACTCGTGATTTCATAGACCACACCATCGTCCGTTTCGGCTCTCTCAAGAGAATAGTCAGAAACGTTTCCGTCGATGGTGGTGCTCATGACCACTTTTGTCACGTCGTCAGGTTTCGCAGCATCCGTGACGTGGATAACGAACTTGTCCGCGTCATCAGTGAACTGGACCTCAACCTCTTTGTCTCCGCTGAGCGTGATCAAGTGACCGCCGCGAATCCCGTGAGCGGGATGATCATTTTTCTCCTCAGCGTGGTCGTGGTCGTGGTCGTGGTCGTGGCATTAGATTTTATTTGATGCCGTGGATCTTAGGATATTCAGTTATGGGAATGTTATCTTTCCCTCTTGAAAGTGAAATTTCTAGGCAGATTTATCAATTTTTTAATTCAATTAAATTTTAAAAATTGATACTAGTA
>JAPOKD010000239.1 GCA_029977825.1 Planctomycetota bacterium
AAACAACTCTCGATAATCCCAGTAACGGTCAGTTTAACGCTTACTCCACTGCTTTGCTTTACAAAATTCTTAGGGAACACCCAAGACACGGAGGGTTATGTCGAATAAAACGGACGTCTAGTGTTTTGCCTTTCAATACAAGCAACAGAGCGTTTTATGCTTCCGCCGATTTGTAAATACCTTTTGCTCCTTGCCCCTCTTGCCATTTGCACGAGTCTTGGGCTCCCTCACGCTTCTCTGGCAGCCGAGGAGGAAACCACACCAGGCGCACCTCGCCTGTTGCCGAAAGACACACTGGCCTACATCCGAATTGACAATGTCGATGACATGCGAACGGACATGGAATCATCTTCGATGGGTCGGATGATGAACGACCCACAGCTGAAGCCTTTCGTCAGCGAGGTTTATACCACACTGAGCGATTTATTTGAACAATTCGGAGCTCAGCTCGGTCTTTCCCTGGAGGAGCTACTGGCCATTCCCACTGGTCAGGTAGCCGCGGCTGCGATGCCCGCGAACCTGTCGGACCGCGACGAAGAACTGGCGGAGGGTGAGGCGGACGATGATTCACAGGAAGCCATTCGACGCAGAATTGAGCGCAAGCGTGAGCAGCAGAATGCCATCGCCGGTATCTTCATTCTTGAAGCAGGCAAAAACCTCGACGACTTGATGTCTTTGGTGGATCGCCTTGAAGAACAAATGATCCAAGGCGGTTACGTCCGACGCACAAGCAAGGTCAAAGGCACGACCATTGTCAAGTTACTGCCACCGCGACAGGGGCGCCCAGAGATTGAATACTTTACAAAAGATGACACTCTGATTTTTGGCATCGGTCACGACACTGCGGCGAAATCGCTGGCGCAGTGGACCGGCACCAGCGAAGAAGATTCACTTGCAGACCGTGCAGACTTCACCTCACTGATGTCACGATGCATCGGAGCAGAAGAAACCCGTCCCCAATTAACATTCTTCTTTGACCCTTACCGTTTTGTTGAGCGTCTGGTCAACCGTGGCGGTGCTGCTGCCCTTGTCTGGCCTCTGGTCGAGAATCTTGGGGTTAGCAAGATCCGTGGCATTGGCGGAAGCAGCTTCCGAGGCGGAGAGGTATTCGAGGACATTGCTCACATGCACATCCTGCTTGATCCTCCCCGAGATGGGATGTTTGGTGTCCTACGACCTGAAACAGGTGATACAACGCCACCCAAGTGGGTTCCTGATGACGTATCAGGTTACCTGACCCTGAATTGGGACTTCGAACAGACCTATGATAATCTCGATAAACTGGTCGCAACATTTCAAGGCGCCGACCCGATGAAGCGTTTTGTTGAGGAACCAGCAAAACAGGCGGTGGGAGTTTCGATCAGAGAGGACGTTCTTGAAAACTTGACTGGCCGTTTCGTCACAGCCAGTTGGATGGAACCGCCGGTCCGCCTGAATAGCCAAACACGGCTCTTTGGTCTGGAACTGAAAGACGGCCTTAACGCCAAAGGCGTGATCGCCAAGATTCGTGACAAACGCCCGAATGACATTGAAGTTGAGACCATTGGCGGTGTGGTTGTTTATGGTCCTGCCAACCAACGTCAACGAAACTTGCCTGAGAACTTTCGCCAGCCGAAACCCGGCGTCATCGTCCTGGGCAAGTGGATCATTTTCAGTGACAGTCGCAAACTTCTGACACGTGTTACGCAAGCCAACGCTGACTCGATACCTCGCCTCGTCAATGTACCCGAGTACGATTTGGTGAGCAGTGAACTGGGTGGAAAACTGGATGGCGAAACACCGTTCATGGTGTCTTTCATGCGAGGAGCCGACTCCATCCGCCAGATTTACGACTTGGCAAAATCACCGGATACCCTGAGGCTTATGCGTTCCTCAGCCGAGAATAATCCGTTTCTCGCCAGAATGCTGGGCTTGCTTGAGAAAAACGAACTGCCAGACTTCGACGAGTTCGAAAAGTACTTCGCGCCGACGGGCAGCTTCGCCTATGACGAGACTGGCGGAATGCATTTTGGTTGGTTTACCCTCAGGGCAGACGACTGACCAGCGGCAAGCCGAGACGCCCCCTGTCACAACTCGCATGACAGGACGGGCAACTCACACGCTGAGGCCCTAAAAATACCTTGCAACGCAAAAAACCACGCTGGGAACAACCGCCCAGCGTGGTTTTTTAATGAGCGGCACCAGCATCGGGTACCACGCGTGATCTTCCCGTGGCGGTAGCTGGTATCCTGACTTCAAGTTGCACCGAGACTTCAGGTCTTATCTGAATCACCCACCCAATAGAATGGTGGCCTGTCTCGCTGCGTGATTACGCGCTGCATCAATGTCCCATGTCTCCCCGCTCATCAGGTTCAACCACTCGTGTCGCTAAATTCACCGAGCCGTATCCTCCCTATCACGTTGGTGCTACTCACGCTCACCCTGGGATCACCCCAACTTACCATCGCCGAACAGCGTAAAAGTCAAGTAAACACACTTGGCACTTACTCCTACGAACCCAAGCCGGATGATGGGGCGTTCACCAAGTTCAACCCACGACTCGCACCTCCACCCGGCCCCTTATTGCTCAGGCGGGGTGATCGACTTGCAATCATCGGAGATTCCATCACCGAGCAGAAACTCTACTCTCGTATCATTGAAACCTACCTCACGGTCTGTGCACCCCAACTGGAAATTCAGACACGGCAATATGGCTGGAGTGGAGAAAGAACGGAGGGGTTCCTGAGACGCATGGATCAAGACTGCCTGAGATTCAAACCAACGGTCGCAACGCTCGCGTACGGCATGAACGACAGTCGGTATCGACCATTCGATACGCTCAACGGGAAATGGTATCACGATCACTACAGCGAAGTCGTGAAGAAACTGAAAGCCGCCGATGCAAGAGTGGTCGTCGGATCGCCGGGCTGCGCTGGCAAAATTGCCGGCTGGGTCAAATCAAGAAGTGGAACACTCGACGAACACAATCTGCACCTTTGCGCATTGCGAGACATCGCATTGCAGGTCGCCGAAGAACAGGGCGTTGCATTCGCAGACATTTTCTGGCCGATGTACCAACAACAGGTTCTAGCCGCACGAAAATACGGTACGGCCAAAAAGCCGTACGAAATTGCAGGTCATGACGGGATTCACCCAGGAGGCGCCGGCCATTTGATGATGGCTTATGCATTCTTGCGTGCGATGGGTCTGAATGGTGAAATTGCCACAATCAGATTTGACAGCCAGACGGACACCGCAACGGCGAGCGAAGGACATAAAATCAATCGATGCGAAAAGGGCAGCATCAGCGTGACAAGCCAGCGTTACCCGTTCTGCGCGGATGGTCCAGTGGATGATGACAACTCCATCAGATCGGGGATGTCGCTTGTTCCATTCAATCAAGAGTTAAATCGATTCGTGCTGTATGTCACACGACTCGCCGCGCCGAAAGCGAAAATCACCTGGGGAAAAAACTCGGTGATCGTTTCTGCCGAGGAACTGGCAAACGGCGTAAATCTGGCCGCCTTATTTACTGAAAATCCCTTCAACGCGGCTTTTCGTGCCGTGGATTCAGCAGTCGCGGTCAAACAAGCCTTTGAAACTCACCAGATCAAGAAGGTGTTTCATGGGCAGGAAGGAAAACGCGATATGGAATCGGCTGTTTCACGTACCGAGAAAGAGCGTGCCAAACTGGTTTTGAAAATCTCCGAGGCCAAGTCTGCTGTGGATCACCAGCTGCTGATCCAACCCGTTGAATGAACGAGAAGAATCAACCTGCTTCATCGGGTTGTTCCTGATCCATTCAAAGAAACATAATCAGAGGTTACGGCATAGATCTGATAGATTCCTTCTGAGAACACCTGCCGGATCCAGTTATTCAGGCGAGTGCTCGGCTTGTCAGGAACAATGATGACATCACCATCTCGCAGTTAGATTTCATCTGCTGGCGTTGGCCGCTTGCCGAACACAGCGTCTTGCAGGTCCAGCATGGTAGAAACGAGTCGCCAATCTTCTGCGCGACGCATGATGACAACCTGTCTCAAATTTCCTTCATGCAGATGTCTACCTGCTGATGCGATCACACCCAAAACAGTTGTTGGCCCGTCCAAAGCGACCCGTGACGGTGTCCCAACCTGACCAAGCACATGGACAAAGTGTGGTGCTTGAGCCGTCAGGATTGGCTCAGCATCGATCCCCACTACCAATTCACCATAGCGAAGATTGATTTCCCTTTTCAGCTGGGCAGGCATGAAGACCTGAACGCAGACTTCTCCAATCACCCGGCAATCGAATTTTACCGTCTGGCATGACAACGAGATTCAGCGTCTGCTGATTCAGCCCGCTCACTCCACCCACCGCACTGCGAGTGTCATCAGCCGCAGTGTTGGTTTGAACCGGCCTCACGTCAATTGCTGGCTCATCATACAAATTCATGTACGGCACGGTCCCGCACAGCACGTAGCAGATTAGCGACCTCGTAGACGACAGCGAAAAACTGCTTCGTGCCATGCGTGCTGATGGCGTCACCAAAGGCCTCACGCCCTTCGCTCAGGCCATGCCGGACGGGTTCCGAACCTAGCTCAGTCTCTTCGTACCGGCGTTACTACTGCGTAGAGAAGGCCCTGCTCTGCAAGTGGGCTAAGGAACGGCCATCACCGGCTTGGTTTATTTCCGTGGAATCTCCGGAATTGTGCGCCCCGACAGCACCTCCGCGGGGCCAGTGGTCTTGCACAAAGCGAATCGGCAGAAGAGAAGTACAAGTGCTATCAACGTTCATGAAGAAGGCTCATAGCACTGTTCGCAAGCAATCCAACAGTATTCGCGAGAAGCTGAATCTCGACACGATGAATCAGCTTTTTGGATTCGCCACGCTTCTTCATCGTGGACATCACGCAAGTTGATGTTCTGATTTTTTATTTCGTTACTCAAGAGGAGTGGTTACTGATGGAAACAATAGGATTGTTGTTTGGCTTGGTTGGAGTGGCTGGCTGGATTTGGTCATGCAAGTACGGATGGGATGAGGGCATCGGGTGGTTCTTGCTTATGTTCCTTTGTCAGATCGGCGTCCCTATCTGGTACATCCTGAAGTTCGCGGGAGACCGGCGTGAATTCGAGTACCTCAAGTATCCGGCCCTGATGTACTTCGGCGGGTCAATTGGCTACACCGCTTGTACGCTACTAGCCACGTAGCAGCTACACCTCACGCTTCAATGAACTAACGACAGCGAGGCTTATTTTGGTCTCGCTGTTTTTATGCGTCCCTGTTGCCGGTGTTTGCAGCCTTGCTTGTAGACACCAATACGTTCACAGGAAAGACGCATGAGTATCTTTGTGTTAGATCTGGACCCTCGCAAAGCCGCCAAAATGCACTGCGACAAGCACGTCGTCAAGATGCACGTCGAGGGTATCCAGATGCTGGTTAGCGTGATGCGATACTACGACATCAATCACAAGGTCTACACCAACGCCGGAGCTCTCCACAAAGGTGGCTACGCTAACCACCCTTGCACTCGCTGGGCCGGCGACACCTACGCGAACTTCCAGTGGCTGGTCAAGGACACCGCTGCACTGTGCGAAGAGCATACCAAGAGATGACTGTGTCACTAACCCATCCCGGAGTTGGGCAACTGTCAGTCCAGCTGCGTGAACTTCACCGAGCATCCTTACCGTCATGGTGCCATCGGGCAGGATCGTCAAACCACGCTCCAGAGTGCCACGCTGAAAATCCTGGTGAACAGGAGAATCGATCATTACCTGGTCACCAGGCGTCAATCGGTATGCCCCTTCCTTCTGGCGACGTGTGATCAAATAAATCACCTACAGCTGATCGCCGGGGCGAAGGCGATACTCACTGAGGTGAGCAAGACGTGCAGGACCGGCGTAGCCGCCCAGAGCGTATGCCCAAAATCCAATTGCTTCATGTCTGACCACCGTTGCTCTGCACCACATCCACAGGCACAATCAACTCCGATCATGCACGGTTGGCAAGCTCCGCGACAAGGATACCCGCCGGGAATGTTCCGGCGTCCACAATTATCAGCTGGCAATGCCTGTAGAGTCCCGGCCAGACCGCCCGAAGTTTCCTGAGCCTGCGCCAAGCCGTTGGACAACCACATCAGACATGCAATGAAGTGGAATAATCGCATCAAAAAAAACATCTGCATCCGAAAGGATAACAAAACGCTGCCCCGTGCATCTGTTCGTTATTTCATTCTTGAAACACTGAACATGACGAGATCACCAGATATTCTTGACGGACTCTGCAAACCGTTTGAAGACACCAGGCTTTGAAGCAGGCTTCGGCAGTTGTTCATACGGTGGGAAGTATGCTGGATCTGCTCGCAACTCTCGACGCCCAGCTTCCGTTTGTTCTCTGGGTACCGACCCGATTTTTACACTTGCGGGTGTTATCTGAGTGGGTCTGGGAGACGAAGGTTGCATTACCGGTTTGGAAATGGCGACGAAATCCTGCGGTGACAATTCAGTGATTGCTGGCACACGGTCCGTTCGAACAATTGATTGCTGAGCAGGCTGCAGTCTTGCGATAATCTGCTGCGCTTCCACTTGACGACCCGTTTGTTGCAAAACAGCGATGTAGGCTTGAGTTGTTGCTTGATCGTTCTCAATCGACAGCGAGTGTGAAAGTGCCCACCTCGCTTCCTCTAGCAAGCCAACGTCAAGTAGGTGCATTCCCAATCGCGATGCGAGACTTGCGTTTTCTGGTTGCCCCTGCAACGCCGCACGGCGCAGGCAAAGTGCGGTTGCACCATGCAGCCTGTTGGCCTCATTCTGCTTCAGATAAATCGCAGCCAGTAAGTCCATCCCTTGTGCCGCTTCGACACTGCGAGATGAAATGGAAGCCAGTGCGACACGTGCCGCATCCAGATAGCGATCAGCGGCATCACTGCCAGTCAGTGTGTCACATGAAATCCCATCCAGCACATCGGTGCTGTGCGAGATCGCCATGCGTGCAATCATTTCGCCATCAGCGTTCCCGTAGATGCCGGTAAAGTCACGAGCTTCGCGCATCACAGTGCGAGCAAATTGAAGACGCCCTATCGCACTCGCACGCCGAATCCCCAGCTGTGCCTTGGCGAGCTCCCGTTCTTCCATGTCAATGCCTTCGGCGGCACAACGGAGCGCCTCCCATACCGTGGCCTCAGCCGAAAGCCAGGCGCCGGATCCATACTCAATCGTGCCACGGTCGACCAGAATCCTTGCACGCCTTGCACAAGCCGACGCACTGCTTGACCGTAACCAACGCACATTCTGGGCGGATTCAGGATTTGATACAGTCGTAATGCCACCAGCAAGCGAGGGGACTTCAACTTCCACCTCGCCGGAACATTTCTGCAATGCCGCGGGTGCTACACGCTCGACAGAACGATTGGCAGGTCTCAACTCCAAACGCTCAAAGGCCATCTTGGTCTTCCAAGTGGTCCCTGCAAACCTGGTATCACTGAAAGTTTCCGTTGCTGTGCCTTGCGAAGAGTCTCCGGAAGGAACATGAATGCTGGGAAGACGCCGTGGCGTGTGGCGTGGGATCTCCTCGGACCAGTTTCCGGACTTTGCAGCCAAGATGTTCCGCGAAAAGCCGTCGAAGTCGCTCGGCTCGGAAGCTTCCCCTGTCATCACCGAGGCAGCACACCCGAGCGCGACGGCTAATACAAGGCGTCTGCCAACTCGATGCGGCCATTGATTGGTGGTCATTGTGCGTTTCCATTGAGATATACGCGAAGACACCCCCCATGGTGTCCCAGCAATACAGATCGGACGACCCATGCAACAGGCACCGCTAAACCTAAGCTCGATCTTCGCTACAAACAGAACACCCCTGAT
>JAPOKD010000608.1 GCA_029977825.1 Planctomycetota bacterium
GACCTTCGGCCAGCTATCTGATTGATGATGACGGTCAAGCAGGTGGCCTGCCGGATAAGGCACTATTTGTCATCGCCGGTGATCTCAACTCTGATCCTGAATCTGGTGACAGTCGTCGTTCCGCTATTCAATCTTTGCTACGCAACAACAAGCTGCATGATACAAAACCTGTCAGCCTCGGCGCTGCTGAAGCGACTGACAAAAAGAAGTCAGATGCCACCGCGAGTTTCGGCAAGGACCGTCAGATGAGAGTCGATTACGTTCTGCCAAGCCGGGGGTTCATGGTTCGGAACACCGGCGTTTTTTGGCCCAGTAGTAAAGATCGAACGTGGCAATGGGTAAAAGCAACGGATCACCGCATGGTGTGGATTGAAGTCGAGCTAATCCCATGACCCATCGTGTTCTCTTCATGATCAGTTCGATGCGTGGCGGCGGCAGTGAACGCCAAACATTAATGCTGCTGAAACATTTGGACCGACGCCAGTTTTCGCCACATCTGTATGTAATGGAAAGGACTGGAGACCTTTTATCTCAAGTTCCTACGGATGTCCCGATCCACTCATTCGAGGATGTCCGCAAGGAACCGTTGATCTATCTGCCTGGTGGCGTGATGCGACAGCAAATTCGCCATCTGCAAACATTGCTGTCTGATGAATCCATCGACGTGATCTACGACCGAACCTTTCACATGACGATGATCGCAGGCCCTGCCAGTCACCAACGGAATATTCCTCGCGTTTCCACGATTGTAAGTCCACCGGAATTGGCTTTGCCGCTGGTTGAGAAGCGTTTTGTACGCATGAAACAACAGCGTCTTGCCAAGGCTTACAAAGCATCCAGACAGATCCTTGCAGTCAGCAAAATTGCTGCAAAATCAGCAGTAGATTTTTACCAACTGCCACCCGACTCAGTCAGCGTACTCCCCAATCCTGTTGACACCGATTCGTTGCGACAAGTTGCCGTGAAGGAACGCAGGCAGGAAGATACTTCGACATTAAAGCTCGTTTGCGTGGGACGCATGACGGAAGAGAAAGGACATCGCGATTTAATCCGGGCACTCGTCATGGCACAAGCAAACTGGCCCGACTCAAATCCAGCGATTCACCTGCAACTGATCGGAGATGGTCCCCTACGCGCAGACCTTGAAGTGCAAGCCGCAGAAGTCCGCGAACCACACTCTGTGGAATTTTCTGGAGTACTGTCAAACGTAGGCTCAAACATCATTAATGCAGACGCCCTGATCCTGCCTTCGCTCTTTGAAGGCATGCCCAACGTTGTGTTGGAAGCGATGGCACTGGGAACACCAGTCATCGCAACCCGTGCGGGCGGAACCATTGAGTTGGAACGGGCTGAATCGACCATTGCCTGGGCAGAACCTCGGAACCCCAGATCACTTGCAGAGGCGATTCTATCGTTTGTATCAGATCCGCGATCATCCGCGGCACGTATCAAGGCAGCGACGAGCCTGATTACTGAGCATCACAATATCGAGACGACCTGTGATCGCCTTGAGCAATACTTGCACGCAGCCTGCGTCAAGCAGATGGACTAGGGATCCCCAATTCCAAAGTTCGAGCGTCAGTGCCAACGATCACGGTATCATGGCTTTCAACCTGCTAGCCCTTGCACAAACGGAACCACATCTTTTTCGTAGGTGAAGGCGTTGTCTTCTCCCGTATCGACAAAGACTTTGACAACTTCTCCCTTGGCGTCATATATCATCACAGCGGGGATCGAAATCAGTTTGGTCGTTTTGAACACATCATCGCTGGGAGTCTTGCTAATGTAGGTTGGGAATCCGAAAGCTTGAACACTCTTCAAAAAATCAACGATACGCGGCTGATAGTATTCCGGCGGTCGACTTTTCCTTCCGTCGTAATCAACATCGACAGCCATGCACTGAACAGTATCACCCATGGTCTGGTGCAGCTTGACCAGCCCCGGAAACTCTTCCAGGCACGGTTCGCAAGCAAGCGACCACAGATCGATCACGGTGATGCGACCAGCTGACTTTGCAAATTGATCAATTTCTTGCCATGTCGCATATTTGACGGTGGGACTGGCCTCAACACTGGTTGCATCGACCGAGACGTCCGCGTCAGGTGGCAACTCGATTCCACCCGAATTCTTTCCCGTTGACTCTCCTTCATCTGCCGGTGGAATCGAATCAAAATCTGAAGGCAATTCAAGCGTACCCGGAGGTGAATTCAGCTCGGAGTCCGCGCCGCCGGCCCCCTCGGAACTCAAGCCACCAGCTTCTGATTTGGTAGTGGCAGCATTGGTTGTATCTTCCGACACGATCGATTGATCCGATGGGATCGTGTTCTCAGAAACGTCCGGCTGCTGGCCACCACAGCCGGCTAAAAACACTGAGAAAAGAATAGCCGTGGCAGATTGACTGTAAGCAAAAATCTTGGCTTGCGATTTCTTTGCGGTGTTGGCTGTCATCATTCCGTCCTGTCGAAAAGTAGATTCCGCTTCGTTTCGATTCCGTTCCCTCGGGGGGCACTGAACCCTACACTCAAGAGTCACACCATCAATCCGTGCGACCAGCAATTTCCTGTGAATCGAGTCCCCACAAGAGATTCCCAACTGCGCGGCTTGTAATCGAGTAGAGTGTAACGGTAGTGGAACGCTCTAGGCACTCACTGATTTCGCATAGAAGAGGAAAAAGCCAGCGTGGACGGGCAGATGTCAACAACCGAACTCGTAATTGCTTCCAAAGAGGGTAATAACGAGGCTTTGGGTCAATTGCTGGAGCAATACCGGGGGTATCTGCTCATGCTGGCTCATCGCTACCTGTCGGATCGCTTGCGGCGTCGCATTGACCCGGCAGATGTCGTCCAACTCACCTATCTCGAGGCAAAACGAGACCTTCCCGCCTTTCGGGGCTCAACACCAGCTGAATTTGCTGGATGGCTACGTGGGATGCTGAAAAACAATGTTGCTACAGCAGTCACGCGGCACGTGACGACACAGAAACGCTCGATTCGTCGTGAAGTGGACGCCTCACCAGCGCCGGGGCAGGGCTCTCATGCCGGTGGCTGGATTCAGCAATTACCGGGCAGTAAAACGAGCCCCAGTGGTGTCGTGATACGCTCCGAAGCAGTCGTCGCGTTGCTAGCAGCATTACACCAACTTCCCGAAACTCAGGCAGAAGCCATACGGCTCCGCTACATGGAGGGGTTGTCTCTAGCAGACATCGTAGAAAGGATGGGGAAGTCGGATACGGCGGTTGCGGGTTTATTGAAGCGTGGACTCCAAAAGCTCCGAGTCATCATGCAGAGTGACGACAGCCCCTGGTTTTAGGGTTTTGAACATATTTGGTTGTTCTGCAGATCGGCTCGTTCCCCTTATTCCATCTACAATAGGGATTAGACTGGTAGACTGTCCGTCAGAGAACGTCGCCGTCGTTCGCGCGCCCGAAATTGACTCTTTTACCGCCTTTGAAATTGCAACGCTTCAAGGTCAGGGCAACGATCCACCAAAGTCGGCTATGAAGAAGTCAAACCACTAAATGTCCGAATCACCACGCACAAATGACCCACTTGATGAGGCATTCGCGGACTATTTGCGGATGTCTGATGCTGGTGAAATAGCTAGCCGTGAAGATTTCTTGAAACTGTTCCCCGATCTGGCAGACGATTTAAAGGAACTGATCGAAGCGGCGGACCTATTGGGAAACGTGACGCTTAGCGGCCAACCTGCCGGCTCATCCTCGGGATTCAGCGCTGCTGCTTTGTCGCCCAATGCCGAAACCATTGCCACATCAGCCCCGGCCGATGATTCATCTGGCGATCCGGATGCCACACTTCCGATGGCAAATCGTGCCGCGAATGATCATGGGCCAGGCCTGCCTTATGACCTCGGCGACTACGTCTTACTGGAGGAAATTGGCCGTGGTGGAATGGGAGTGGTCTACCTCGCAAAGCAACACGATCTGGATCGTCAGGTTGCAATCAAGATGATACGAAGCGGGATACTTGCTGACGAAGGTGAAGTTCGTCGCTTTTACACGGAGGCACAGGCAGCAGCCAGGCTACGCCATCGAGGAATCGTCGGTGTCCATCAATTTGGTCGCCGCGCTGGTCATCATTTCTTTTCCATGGAATACATTCCCGGAACTGATCTTCAGAA
>JAPOKD010000161.1 GCA_029977825.1 Planctomycetota bacterium
GAAAAGGAAGCTGAGTTTTTGCATTTACTTTTTGTTTCGGTGTAAAAGAGCTTCACGAGATCAAGGTATACGAATTAAACGCAAACTCGAACCGCACGATTGGGGCTTTCGATTCATGGTATCGCATCTGGTAAAACAGCGAGGGAGCACACCATGGCATTATGGCCACATTCGCAAATTTACGCTTACAGAAAAACTGCGACAATTTGTATATTTGCCGCGGAAAAAACAGAGATTCGCTCGCTAATCGCACAGACTGCGAAGGCACCCGAGCACTGGCGCAATCATTCATATTGCCGAACCAGAAACACGTTGAATGGCACTTTGTACGCAAAACAAGCCCGAAGCAGATCAAGCCAGAATCTCGTGAACTACTTTACCCGGCTGCCCATCGGTCAACGTCTGATCGCGATTGCTACGATTGAAGACAAGCTGTTGATGATCGAGACCGAACAGATGCAACAGGGTGGCGTGGTAATCATAATGGTTCACCACATTTTCAACGGCTTTATGCCCCCACTCATCCGTCTTGCCATGGACATGCCCCGCTTTGAAGCCTCCACCGGCTAACCACATGCTGAAACCATAGGTGTTGTGGTCTCGACCAATTTTTGCTCTTCCTGAATCATTCTGCACGACCGGCAGTCGTCCCATTTCGCCGCCCCAATGCACCACGGTGGAGTCCAGCAAACCACGTTGCTTCAGATCCTTCACTAACGCAGCCGACGGACGATCGACTTTTTGGCAGGCAGCAGGCAGTCGACTAATGATGCTGCCATGGCTATCCCACAACTGATTTGCCGTATAAACCTGAACAAACCGCACACCACGCTCAATCAACCTTCGAGCGATCAAACAACGGCTGCCATAATCCGCAGTTGCTTTTTCATGCATTCCATACATTTCCTGAGTCTTCTTGCTTTCCTGACTCAGATCCAATGCCTCCGTGGCAGAGGTCTGCATACGTGCTGCCAATTGATAACTTGCAATGCGTGCTTGCAGATCCGTACTAGCTGGATAATGTGACAGATGATTTGCATTGAGTTGTTCAAGAAACTCAAGTGCCCGACGCTGCGCATTTCCCTTCAGATGTGTTGGGGGTGTAAGGTCAAGAATGCGCGGTTCTCGCGGTCGAACGACCGTCCCTTGATAGATCGAAGGCAGCCAGCCATTGGACCAATTTTCTACTCCCAGCACGGGCAATTGCCCTGGGTCAATCAGCGACATGAATGCTGGCAGACTATCCGACTCACTTCCCAATCCATAAGTCAACCAACTCCCAAGCGATGGCCGCCCTTCGACCGTCCGACCAGACTGCAACGCACGGATCGACTGGCCATGATTGTTAACGCCGGTATGCATCGAGCGAATCAGGCAGATATCATCCGCGATGGATCCTGTATGTGGGATGAGCTCGGACAATTCCATCCCAGACTGGCCTTGCGGCTGAAATTTCCAAGGGCTGTGAAATACCTTTGAGCTGGACTGCGCGGCATTATCGTACTTGACCTCACCCGGGAATTCTTTTCCGTCATACTTGGCCATTTCAGGCTTGGGGTCAAACATATCGTGATGACTGGGGCCCCCCTGCATCCACAACGAGATCATGGCCCGAGCTTTGGGCTCACCGGGAGGCGTCTTGGGTGTCGTATCATGAACACGCGTTTGCAGGTCAGGCTTCTTGACCTCCGCCATGGTTCGATTTTGATTCGCCAGCCAGGCAAGTGCGACACCACTTACATTCATAGCCCCGGCTGCCAGGAAGTGACGGCGTGAGCCAGCATTGCATTGATTCGATTTGTTATTCATGGCTGTTCAGTCAACGTAGAGAAACTCGTTTGACCCCATCAGCATCTGGCACATCACCGACAAGGCCTCAAGCTCAGCACTCTTGCTGGCGGCTTTTTCCGAGGATCCCTTGTATGCCGCCTGCTGCTCAAAGATAGCTCGTTGTTCAGTCAGAAATCTGATTGTCGCGTCACGCTCAACTGCAGTTGGGTGGCGACAGTAAATCGATTGCCATGCGGCATCGATCTGTTCTTCCAGTTCAGAAGAACGCCCGGATAGTATTTCAGCAAAATGTCGCGAGTACGTCAGAAGCAACTCACTATTCATCATCAACAACGACTGCGTGGAAGCTGTTGACACATTACGTTTTTCGCAGTTGGGTGCCATGGGAGGCTGATCAAAAGCTTCCAGAACGGCCAGTGGTCGACTTCTTCGCATCTGCACATACACGCTGCGGCGATACTGTTCGCCTTTCATGTCAATGACGCTGCCCGGCCGCCCTGCGTTCAGATTTTCTTTGCCGATCACGAATCGCCCCACTCCATCAGCCATCACAGGCACAGCGGGACCACGAGCTCTGGTATTCAGCTTGCCTGCAATATCAAGGATGCAATCGCGTACGACTTCCGCCTCCAGACGCCGCAAACGTGCCGAACCAAAAAGAGCATTGTCTGGATCAAGCTGTCGTTTTCTTTCATCATCAGTGACGGCCTGTCGCCAAGCACGCGACTTGAGAATGAGTCGATGCAAGTGCTTCAAGCTCCAGCCACTCTCGATGAACTCAACTGCCAACCAGTTCAACAAAACAGGGTGAGAGGGTGCTTGGCCCTGCACACCAAAATCGCCAGGAGTCTCAACCAACCCCCGCCCGAAATGCTGTCTCCAAACACGATTGACGATGACCCTCGCCGTGAGTGGGTAGTCCGGATGAGTGAGGCGTTTTGCCAACGCCAATCGCCGTCCACTGGTAGCGACATCACTGGCATTCGCAGGAATCTGTGGCAGCTTGCTGGTCAGCGATACCACACTCAACCCCCCGGGCTGCAATTCCTGGCGCGGCTGATCCGGGTTACCACGAAACAGCAAGTGAGTTTCTGGTAGACGGCCCGGTTTTTCAGTTAGCGCCCGAACGAACCCCTGCTTTGGTTTGGTCGCACGAATCGCCGCTGCCTGTGCCGCCATTTTTTTCAGCTCGTCAGCAGCCTTGCGATCATACAGGTATAGCGAACCTGACGTGACATTCAAATTAGGATGTTTACGTATTAATTGTTTTTGCTCGGGAGTGCGTTTACCGGCAGCAGTTGCGTGTGCAGCACGAGCCAGATCGTGCACCGATTCCGGTAATTCCTGCAACTGTTTTTCAAACGTTGCAGCAATGAACTTTTTCTGCTGACTGGCACGTTCAGCATCGATCTTCTTGGCTTCAACCTCGATCTCGGCTGCTTTTTTACGATCTGCATCGGTATACAAAGAGATCCGACGTTTTGATGGAGCCTGCCACTTCTCGGGATCAAACGCGGGCTGGAAGATCGCGCGGAATCGATAATAGTCTGCTTGACTGATCGGATCATAACGATGGTCATGACATTGTGCACATCCAATCGTCAATCCGATGAACGAAGATGAAACAATGCGAATTGTATCGGCCATCGTGTCATGACGCGCTTGTACTTTATCAGCAACTGCACCACCTGTCCCATCCGGTGCCATACGCAAGAACCCAGTGGCTGCCAATCGCTGTGCATCGACTGCTGAAAGGTCAGTCAATGGCGACGTAATCAACTCATCACCGGCAAGTTGCTCGGTAATGAACTGGTCAAACGGCATATCGCTATTGAATGCATCAATCACATAGTCACGATATCTCCAAGCATCGGGGCGTTCTGAATCAGCATCCGAATAGCCCTCACTGTCTGCATACCCTGCCACGTCAAGCCAGTGCCTTGCCCATCGTTCACCATACTGTGGTGACTCAAGCAACTTATCAACCATGCCTGACCAGACCCTGTCAGAACCATCAGATGATGCCATCGCGTGCACAAATCGTTGAACGGATTCCGGACTTGGTGCAAGACCCACAAGATCCAGAGACAGCCGTCGCAGAAGTTTTCGCGGTGACGCATCTGGGCTGAAACTCAAGTCCTGCTTTTGCAACTCAGCCAGCAGGAACGCGTCGATCGGATTTTCTACCAACGCTGCATTCACTGGAACGGGCACGGTGGGTCTTCGGATTGGCTGAAGAGACCAGTGCGCCTTGTCTTCCTCGGTGATATACGGTTCCAGGCCGAGACTCTCTGGTTCCTCGCGTACCGTCTTGGCACCAGCCACGATCCAGTCGTGAATGATGCGTAATTCATCCGCGCTGATCTGCTTACTTTCATCCGGCGGCATTTCACCGTCGCGTAAGCGTTGGTAGAGTGTACTATCCTCGGGCTTCCCAGGCACAATAGCCGGACCTGAATCGCCACCGTGATGCATGAAACGCACCAGTCTGAGATCAAGATTTCCCTGAACCTCAGGCTCCTCTCCATGGCATTGCAAACAATGCGTCCTGAGAATCGCTCGCACATCGGTTTCAAACCGCAGAGATGCAGCCGATTCAGCCCGCAATCCTGCGGTGCACGTCATCATCAATAACAGGACGCAAGTGAGGCGAAACATGGAAACAATGCGGCGAGGTGGGGTTTCGAGCGGGACCCTGATAGTGATCTGTAGTGATCAGAGGGCCACACCAGTTTAGTCAAATTCCACACCTTTTTGGGAAGCTCGTTTCCTTTCTGCGGAAAGAAACCACCAACCAGTTAACACCCGGCGCGCGAGATCGGCAGCCGGGGGCTGCGCGTTTTTGGAAAGTTCTTGCAAGGTTTTGAGACAATCCGTGGCGTTGCGAACATGCTCCACTCTTCATCATCGCCTCGCCAGGCTCAGAAGTTTCCCCAAACTTTTGCATGATCTCCTCAGCTCGGTAGTGTTTTTCTGGAATGATTGCCCCTCCCTTTCGATGCTGCAAACAGGTCGGAAACTAACTCTCACGATGGACTCGGATAGGGGCCAGGTCAGCAACCCAAAGTCAACGATCCAGGAATTGCGATGCTACGATGCAATGCCAGCGTTCAAACCCGCCTGAAAATCGCGGACGAACTGTCAGTATTGTCGCCCAGCCAACCACTTTAAAAAAAATTCAATTGCGTCCAAACGCTTTACTTTGGACGATCAAAAGAATGAGATCGCGAAGCCCACCATCCTGGCTTTTCAACTTCATCAGAATCTCATCGATGTCTGGTCGATCAGTGACCTCCAGTTCTCGCCCCAACGCGTAGGCCATCAGTTTTTCTGTAAGACATCGACTGAATTGATCACTTTGAGCGATCATCAAATCTCGGAACTCGCCAAAACCGGAAAACGCTTCACCGTTTATCAACTTGCCGGTCGCATCAATCGGCACGCGTTGGGCATAGTCGTTTCGCCACATACCAATGGCGTCAAAATTTTCGAGCGCGAAACCCAAAGGGTCTATTTTCCTGTGACATTCAGCACAGGTTTCCACTTGGCGGTGCTTTTTCAACTGTTCGCGTATCGTCACAGCACCTCGTATATCTGGCTCAATCGCTGGTACGTCGGGTGGTGGAGGCGGAGGTCGATAGCCAAGTACTTTTTCGAGCACGTAGACTCCGCGAACAACCGGGGATGTGTCCACTCCATTAGCAGATGCCGTCAAAAATGCTCCCTGAGAAAGTAATCCACCCCGCTTGCCCTTGGGCAACTTGACCTGTCGCAATTCATTGCCACTGACCCCTTCAATTCCGTAATGCAAGGCAAGCTCACGATTCAGGAATGCGTAATCTGCAGCAAGAAATTCAGACAAAGGAGCGTTCCGTTCAAGCAGATGACGGAAAAAGGCTTCGATCTCAGCCTCCATCGCAGCCTGAAGGTTGTCCCGGTAGTAAGTAAGGAACGACTCTGCCGGAGGCATGGCACCGATGTTATCGAGATCCAACCAGCGTCTTACAAAGTGATGCACAAACCGCTCGATCTTCGGATCCCCGGTAAGTCGCATCGCTTGTGATTCCAGATTTGGTCGCAGTTCACCCTTGGCTGCCAAGGCCGATAGTGTTTCATCGGGCGGGGAAGAAGACAGAAAGTAAGCGAGACGTGATGCCAAGGCGGTGTCATCCAATTCACCCTCTCCCATATTCAGGTATAGAAAACCGGGTGAACACAAAATGGCTTGAAAGCCAAGTTTCAAGGCATCCAAAGGCTCCATTCCTTCCGACAATTTCCGATCAACCAGAGTTTGAATTGGTTCCAGTTCCAAATCCACAGGCTCTCGACGAAAAGCTGCTTTAGCGAACGCTTCAATCCTGCCCGGAATCGTCTGCGCTGTGATTTCATCCAATGCCAGCTTGCCGTAAAGCAGTTGATGCCCTTGGGGTGGCCAAGCTTCGACGTGTGGGCCCTGCAACTCGATCTCCCACACCCGCAACCGTGGTCCCTGATAGGCCTTCAGAACCCCATGTGCCTTCTCCATCCCGCCCTTCAGATGAACGAATGGCTGGAACTCTGGCCTGTCAGCAGCCTGTGTGGTGAGCAAACGAACCATTCGCTTTGCGGCCATTGGCCCATTCCGGAACCGCACCTCCGGTTCGAAACCCGCTTCGATATATACATCCCACTCGAACCATTGTGGTTCAGCCTCGGTCAATTCGATGCGCGCCAGCGAAGTCATTTCCGAAACATTACCCGTACTCTCTACACTCCCACGTCGATCAACCGCGGCCAATTCCATCACCAGAGGATCACCGTTGCGGAAATCACCAAGAGCTTTCCCGTAGTCATGCCGCCGACTGACGGCGGCCGCTCGCACCCGCACCGTATATTGACCACTCTGCTTCACACCACCTTGACGTACCAAGGGCAAGAAACCGATGTGACCACCCCGGTAATGACGACCATAAAGATCGGTGTAGGGAGTGTCCGGGATAAATCGAAACCGGTCTACTTGAAACAGCTTTGGCAGGTCCCGTGACTCTTTCCCGCTGAAGTAAAACGGCGAATTTTGGGACCAGTTTCTTGATTCTGGGCGAGGCCCAAAGTTGGTAGCGCGACGAATCGCCTCTTCTGCTGCACTGAGGTAGTGATTCAGCAACATTCCAGAAGTCACGAGACCAGCCCCGTTATTATCGAATCCATCCACCATCACTTCGGCTGGAAAATCGGCAGCCGGATCCCAGACTTCGACATTCAGTCCCAACAGGTCCCCAATGGTTTGACGATACTCCCATGAGTTGAGGCGACGCAGCACTGAATGCCCGCCCGTGTCACTCAGGCCGGCTTGAGCTTCTGCAATCATCCCCGTGACCCGCTCGATGATCTTGCGTCGGGCAGCGGCAGATGGCTGCAGTTCATCCTCGGGCGGCATACTGGCAAGATTGAGTTGGTCGACAATTTCCTGATACCGCTCCATGTCATCCAGGGTAACTATTCGAGCGGGTAAGTTGTCAAACCGCCGGTCAGCCTTTTGCGCGTCCGGACCATGACAACGAATGCAATACGATTTCAAGAATCCCTGTGGCTCAACCGAATGCGTGCCTTCATCCGCCAAAGAAGCCGAACTGGTCAGCATCAGCAAGACACAGCAACAACGCGAAAATCTGTTCATGTTCGAAAACGGCATTTTGACGGCATCACCAACGAGGAATTGGATCTGATCCACTGACAGCTACACAATCTGCATTGGACTGAAGGTACCAGTGCTCTTACCAAACCGCTCCTGCTCGGAGCCAAACCACTGCAAAATCGAAAGCCACAGGTTGCAAAGTGGAACACGCTCGTGCTGAGCAGCCGGGCAAATCACATGACCACGATGTCTGATTCCACCCCCGGCAAGCAGCACGGGTAAGTCACGATTGCTGTGAACCGAACCATCACTCATGCCACTTCCAAAAACGATCAAAGTATCATCGAAGATTTGCGCTTCTTTGAGGAGAGAAATGAAATCGCTCAACCTCCTGGTAAAGAATGATTCTACCACCTGCAATTGACGCAAACGCTCTTCTAACTTGCTGTGGTGCGACAAACCATGGTAGCCACCCAGATTCAATTCAACGGTTTGAAATCCCAATGGGATCTCAAGAGTTGCGACTCTCGTTGAATCGGTTTGCAACGCCAGTGCAAGCAGATCGTAAAGCAGCTTCATTTCATCAATCTGCATTCTCTCTTCTTCAGCAACAGCCTCGATGGGGGACGCTGGCTTGGGTCGATCAATCCATTCTTTCGACATCTGCAAGCGTTTTTCGACATCACGAACCGATGTCAGATACTGATCCAGCTTATTCCGGTCTGCGACATTCAACGTTTTATTCAATGCCTGAGCAGACTCGTTCAGTGCATCAAGCAGACTGGCCTGATGCAACAACCGGTTGCGTTCGCTCTGCAGTTGGGTCTTGCTCGCCTCAACAAACAAGGCTTTGAAGAGAGTCGCAGGATTATTGACTGGAGGTATACGGACGCCCGACCGTGTCCAGCACATGTCGGTACCCTCACCCAGACCTGCGTTGATTGAAGAAAACCGGGTTTCGCTTCCTACATGCTCAGCCGCAGCCTGGTCCAGTGAGATATTTTTGACCGGAAATCCAGCAGCCTCTTCTTTTTTGATCCCAGACAGGAAACCATGCACGGCTCGGTGCCCGCCGTTTAGCTGATGGTCAAGGTTTGAAAATACCGTCAAGTCGGTGCGATGCTGCTGCAATGGTTCCAAGGTAGAAGTGGCCGTGTAGTCTTCGCCAGCATCTGCAGGGAAAAAATTGCCCGGATAAAAACCAAGGTGGTTACCAATACAAACCAGTCGCCTCGGTTTCGACTGGCCATTCGGATGCTCGGCATTACCGCTCGCGTTAGCCACACTTTCCATCGTTGGGATTGCCAATCCGATGCCGGTACCATGCAGAAAATGGCGACGATTGAGGCTTGCAAAACTTGTCATGAACTTATTCCGGTTGCAGCTGGATGATTCCTCACAACGAATCACTGGATCAAACTCGAGGTTCACGGCCTCGCACAGGCCTATCTCAGGACACAGACGAACACACGGCAAATGATGGATGTTCCGGAGTCCCTCATTATTTCACCACGATCCAGAATATCATTTGATAATCAGCAAATAGCAGGCTCACCTTCGACTTTCAATTAACGCTTGCAGCTGATTTGCCACCTTTTTCGTGGTGGGATCATCAGAATGTGTACCCGCAATATTTTCTGTCTCCTGCGGATCCACCGAATGATCATACAGTTCACGGGAAACGACTTCATCCGTCTGAAAGTTCCTCCACTCCGTGTACCGCAAATGACCGGTCCGGATGGAGTATCCCATGTGCTTGGGTGCCTTTCCCCGGGGATAATTTGGACGGGGGGTTTGTGTTAGCGCGAAAGGCTTCACCTCACGGCCCGAATCTTGCAGTAACGGTACCAGGCTGACACCCGCCAAGCCTTCTGGATTCGGAATACCGCACAACTCCGTCAGTGTCGGAAACAAATCGAGGAGGTCAGCGATTCCCGATATGCGTTTCCCCTGGGTTTGCTCTGGCGTGTGGATAATCAGCGGAACATGAGCATCAAGTTCAAAGACCGTTGTTTTGCGAGTTAGACCGTGCTCTCCCAAATGAAGCCCATGGTCAGAAAAGAACACGATGACCGTCTTGTCGCGCAGAGACAATTCATCAAGCGTCGTTAACAGTCTGCCAACCTGCCTATCCAGATAGCTTATC
>JAPOKD010000097.1 GCA_029977825.1 Planctomycetota bacterium
ACGAAGAAAGCCTTGTCAGCCGCTTCGGGTCCGGATGGCAAGTTTTCAGATGGTGCGGTTGCGGGCCGCTGAGAGGTTGTATTCGGCACGCTAGACACCACGTGTTTTTTCTTGGTATTTGTAAAATCTGCGATCATCTTATCGCGCTTGGATAACAAAGGCCGGGCCGGCCAGCCAACCTTATATTAACAGGAGCAGGGTCGACGGCGGAATGGCACTGAAGTTTCGCTGAGATGGTAGTTTGGGGTCAAGCTGTTCACGATTACCAGCAAACAAAACCCAAATCCTCCCATGCTCAACGGCATTGCAGCACCTTGATGCAAACATCACAGCAGGAGAGTTCAGGCTCCCACACTGTTTGCGCCGGCCGCCCCGGCTGCCTGGTCATAGAGAACAGCAAAATACGCCAAAAACCGCCGACAAAGTTTTTTGACCCCGTGACCATGCGGCCCGTGACTACGCGAATTAGTCAAACGCTCAATTCCGCTTCAATTTGTCAGTCCGGGCTTCGCCTGTGCCAAAGCGAAATCCAGACACAGAATCTTGTCCGTGCCTCTTACCAGGATACGATTACCCACAATGACCGGGGCCGCCCAGCAAGGATACTTGATACCCAATCGATCACCCTCATCTTTGCTGAGATCCCATTCGGCGACCACCTCAAGCTGCTTCGGGTTGACTCGGAGAATCTGCATCAAACCTCGCTCCTCAAGCAACACGAGATGCTCGCCAAACCGGGCAACTGAAGAGCGAGTTCTTCTGGGATCAACCCACTCAACCTCGCCGGTCTCCCAACTGATACACCGCAAATCGCTGTCAGGGGCATTTCGCCCGGAACAACCGTAAAGAAAACCATCGACAAGGATCGGGGTCGCCCAATGGCTGCGCATCGCCTGACGACGGCGGTCACGTGGCGGGTCTTTCCAGATCACCCGTGCCTGTGTTTTTGAGACCTGCAGCAATGCGCTTCCCAGCTCGTAGCATTCACTGATAAACACTTGGTCACCGCTGACGACCGGCACCATTGCATTTACGCTGTCTCTTATCGAAGCCCGGTGTTCGAACTGCCATTGCGTGCTTCCCTTTACTGGGTCCACGAGGAGCAAACCCGTACGTGCGAACACGAGCACGTAGTCACTGCCATCGATGGTGATCGGCCTGGGACTGCTATAGCTCGCAAGGTCATCGCCTGTACTCCATACTTCCCGCCCATTCACGAGATCAAATGCCACAACAGCAGTGCCGTTGTGCGTCACTCGATCAAGTTGCATTGGTGCAACATTTTGATCTTCGGGAGGGCTCCCTCCCACCATCACAATCACTTTTCCATCAAGCACAAGTGGCGATGATCCGACCCCGAAAAAGTTCTGCACAACTCCATACTTGGCGTTGGTATCCACAGACCAGATCTCTTTACCATCTTTGACATCACGACACTTCAACATCCCTGTTACACCGTAGGTGATGACGCGATCACCCACGACGGTGGGGCTTGTGCGGGGTCCATCTTCGTAGCCCAACAAATCACTGTATTGGAACGAATTACTTTTTGACCAAATCTCAGTACCAGACACAAAATCAAAGCATCTCAGGCGTTCGCGGGACACCAGACGTGAAGTCACTGCATCGAACTGTCTGCTCGCATCCAGCTGAAAGAACCTGCCGTTGGATACTGTTCCCAATCCGTACCCGTCTCCCACATCAATTGACCACGCCACCGCAGGCGGCTTGGTCCAGTCAATTGAGAAAGTTGAATCTTCAACGCTTCCATCGAATCGATTCCCCAAAAACCGGGGCCAGTCCTGATCGGTACCCGTGTAGGTTGTCTTTTCACCCCGAACCTGCTCTGTGGTCGTGGTGTTGAGTTGGGAACAACTGACCGTCGGAAACAGGACCGCGATCACCATCCAGCCGGCAGCAGTATGACAAGCCAACTTTAAGCACATAGCCAACGCCTCTCAAATCTGGTTTTGTTCAGTCGACACCGGTACAACTTTGCCTGCCGTCCGGTTTGCCGTATTACAGCGAGCCACGATAAAGATCGGACCACCACCATCACCCCGCGTCCATTATGCCCCCGCGACAGGGGCACACTGCAATCCGCCCAGTTCGCGGAGCAACCTGCATGCGAAAACGGGCTGCTTAGACTCACAATATAAGCCGCAATAGGGTACAACAAAAATATGGCCGATTTATATGTCAATGCACGTCTCACGATCCCCGGTGACGAAATTTCAATTTCTACCGCGCGAAGCAGTGGACCTGGCGGCCAAAACGTCAACAAAGTCAATTCAAAAGTCACCCTTCATTGGTCACCTGAGAAGTGCACTGCACTCCGTTCAGATTGGCGTCGTCGATTCGTTGCGAGCTATGCCAACCGGATCAATCGCGAAGGGCACGTGGTCATCAGCAGTCAGCAGTTTCGTGATCAGACCCGCAACTTGGCAGACGCGAGGCAAAGACTGGTCAGCATGCTGCTTTCCTGCCAGAATCCCCCCAAGTCACGAAAAGCAACACGTCCGACTCTGGGAAGCAAACGTCGACGTTTGGAGCAAAAACGCCAGCAATCACAAAAAAAACAGAATCGGCAACGTCCACGCCACGATGACTGATTCATCTGAACAATTCATGCAAACCTTCTCTAAGAATGTCGCAGTGCTATACTGAGGGCTGTTGTGCGGTTGCATTCGCAAATCGATTACCGCACAGCAAGCATCCCTCGCCATCCGACACTCAGCAGGGCTGTTCACTGTTTTCCCGTCAAATGATCGAGTAATGAAGCGTAACATGCACCTTGATGACCTGCTTTCTAAATGGGCATTCGATCCCTCAACCCTTAATGTACGTCTGGTCAAAGGAAACGATGGCCGTGACGTCATACAGATGCGGGTTGATATGGGCGTTTTGCAATTAGAAACAACCGGCCGTCCTGACGGACAACTTGCCCATGATCATCAGTCCATGCTTGAATTTCTTCAGGAAGAGTCACTGAAAGACGCTGACCGCGATTTGACGGAGGATGAGTGCATGGAGGTGGACCGGGAGTTCATGCAATTCTACCACCGACGAATATGCTGGCTGCGACTGCAGTACTATCATCGTGCGGTAATGGATGCAGACCACACTCTGCAATTGATGGACGTGAGTGAGAAAATGAGCCCCGAAGAAGAATGGGTCGGAACTCATGAACAGTACCGTCCATTTGTTCTTTTTCATCGCACACAAGCAGATGCCTTGGGCGCGCTTGAAGAAAATACCGCCGAAGAGGCTATACAGGCAATTAACTCCGGACTGGAGACGATCCAGAAGTTTTTTGAAAAGCATGAGGCAGAGGAACATTATGAATCTGACGAGCTCGTCGTGCGACTCATCGAACTCCGTGAATCTCTGCGAACCGAATATGCCGTTGGACAAACCCTGATGGAAAAACTTGCTGATGCGGTTGCCGGCGAACAATACGAATTAGCCGCAGAACTAAGAGATGAGCTTACACGTCGCGAAGCAAACTAATGAGCTTTTCGCAATGAGCGAAAGTAATAACCGGCGAACCAACCGATAGAAAGATCGTGGCACGTGACGGATACCATCCAGCCCCGAAATACTCCTTTGCGTTCAAGCCGCGAGCTCTTGCCACTGATCGCGCCAGCAAGATTTGGATCGTCAACCTGGCTGTTGTTGCTGCGCTGGTTCGCAGTTGCAGGACAACTTCTTACGATTCTGGCCGCTGGTTCACTGAGCCAGGTTGAGCTCCCTTACTCACCCCTACTCGGCCTGGTAGCCTTAACGGCAGTAACCAACACGCTTTACGGAATCTGGCTGTACACGCTGAAGCCGATTGCTCCGATCAACCGTGAGAGTATCGACGATACCATAGAGATACAGACGAACTGGCACAGGGATGCAGAATCAGAAAAACTGCATGCTGTCGCTTTAACGCTAATGTTACTGGACCTGTTGACGTTAACCGCAATGTTGTATTTCAGCGGAGGCGCCGGCAACCCTTTCAGTTTTTTCTACTTTGTGAATCTTGCTGTCGGTGGCGTCATGATTCGCCCCCGAGCAGCTTGGAGCCTGACTGTAACTGCCATTGCGGGCTACACATTCCTGCTAAACGAGTCGATACCTGTTGCTGGACTGGAAATATTCGAGCCACGTGGGTTCGACATACAGACCGGTGGTTTGATGCTCGCTTTTGCAACCTGCTCAAGTGTTGTTACCTATTTCGTGACACAGACGGCGGGTGAACTGAAGCAACGTGAAAGGCAACTGCTTCGTTCGCAGGCAGAACATGCCGACAGCCAACGACTTGAAGGATTAACGACCCTTGCTGCAGGCGCGGCACATGAACTGGCAACACCACTCTCCACGATCGATGTGATCGTGCGGGAACTTTCGCGGCACCTGGAAGGTTGGGAAAAGCCGGAATCTGTCGATACAGACCTAAAACTGATTGACAGCGAACTCGATATGTGCCGCCAAATCCTGCAGAGAATGAGGTCTGCCGCTGGTGACTCCATGGCACAGCGTTGGGACCAGACCACCGTGGGCGATCTCATCGACCAGACGCTGGAGGGCGTTCGGGACCCACACCGCGTTGACGTCGTGGATGGTACTGCTGCCGTAGAAGGCCAACCTCTTTGGGTTCCTCAAGAAGCTGTTGCACAAGCTGTCCGTAATCTTATCCACAACGGCCTGGACGCCAGTGGGGAATCAGGACGCGTGAGAGTAGAGCCACAACTGATCTCGGAACACCTTCAAATATCGGTGATTGATTCAGGACAAGGAATGAGCCAGGAAGTACTTGGACGTGCCTCTGACCCATTCTTCACTACCAAGGAACCGGGTCGGGGAATTGGGCTTGGACTGTTTCTGACCCGAAATGTGATATCAAAGCTGGGAGGCCATCTTGAGTTCCGATCGGCACTGGGGCAGGGCACCGAAGCGGTTGTGACCATCCCGCTGGGAAGGAAAGAAAAACCGCTGATACAGACTGAATAACTTCTCGCGCGAACAGAACAGGTGAAAACCACCGTGTTTTTCCGTCCCGCCCGTGCTTGCCGTCGCCAAACAGCTAGAATGAATGGCGAGGTTAGTCCATCTCACAACAGTTAGCCAGGCAACGATGATCGAACCAACACCCGAATCCACGCCAGTTCACGATTCCACCACCGTTGGTGCGTCCAGTATTCTGCTGGTTGATGACACATTCGTGCTACGAGAACGACTATCAACGGCCATGGAGCAACGTGGATTCCGAGTCGAAACTGCCGGCAATTACGAAGAAGCAATCGACGTTTTTCGTAAACGGCCAACCGAACTGGCGGTACTCGATCTTCGGATGCCCGGAAAAAGTGGCTTGGAATTACTGCGAAAGCTCTTACAACTCGCGCCCGACACTCGGATTATCATACTTTCCGGTTTTGGCAGCATCCCTGCTTCGATCGATGCCGTTCGCGCAGGTGCTGTCAACTTCCTCAGCAAGCCGGCAGATGCAGACGATATCCTTTCCGCCTTCATGCGGGGGGACGAGCCGAGTGTGCCAGATGGGGCGGTTGCGTTTCCAGCTCCATCACTCGCACGGAATGAGTGGGAACACATCCACCGTGTTCTCTCCGATTGCGGCGGAAATATAAGCGAAGCAGCACGACGTTTGGGAATCCATCGCCGTTCCCTGCAGCGTAAACTTCGTAAACGGGCTCCCGAAGATCCGGCAGTTCCCGATGCGCCAGAAAACGAAGAACTGGACGACTGATCCTGAAACGACACCACCTTCCATGCTGATGAATGTCACCACTGTTGGTTTTCGATTCAGCCTGTCAGTTGCTGCCGATTTCTGTGCTGCTCCTCTTGTCCCCTCCAGGAAGCGAAGTTGGTCCTATTCAGAAATCGTAGGCAGGAGTCCACATGCATTCGTCGATGCATCTTTCCAATTCGTGTGGACTGATATTATCTGCAACACCATCTTCTTGAGCAGCCTGAGACACAGCCAGGGCGATACCACGCGTCACATCACGGATTTCGGTGAGAGGTGGGAGCAACGGTTGACACGGATGATCAAGCGGGGGAGACGCATCCCTGAGCGCGAGAGCGGCTGCCATGAACATGCCCTCCGTGACTCGTTTTGCCTTGACCGCTAAAACTGCCAGGCCGATAGCAGGAAAAATATAACTGTTGTTGCACTGGGAAATCACATGAGTCAGGCCTTTGCGAACCACCGGTTCAGATGGGCTTCCCGTGGCCACAATCGCCCTCCCGTCTGTCCACTCGATGAGATCAGCAGGCTTCGCTTCAGCGCGAGAAGTGGGATTTGACAACGGGAAGATCACGGGCACTTTAGTATGCAAAGCCATCTCACGAACAAGTGGCTCGGAAAACACACCGGCTTGACCAGTAGCTCCAATCATCACAGTTGGCTTGGCGTGATGAACGACATCTTCAAAAGTAATCTTCTGCTTTCCGTCTGATACCCAACCTTGCAAGTCAGAAAAAGAATGAGTGAAAGGCTTGTGAATTGCCTTGATATCGGTCCTACCATCATGAAGCAATCCACCACGATCAATCAGGTAAAAACACTTCCGTGCCACCGACTCATCCATACCTGATGCAACCATGGTTCGTAACAACTGATGCGTGATGCCTGTTCCCGCCGAGCCAGTACCCAGCATCACGAAACGCTGTTCCTCCAAGCGTGTTTTCGTCGCTGCAACCGCAGCAAGAATGGCACCGGTCGTTACGGCAGCAGTTCCCTGAATGTCATCGTTAAACGTGCATAATTCGTTTCGATATGATTTCAGCAAGCGTTCTGCGTCACTAGAAGCAAAATCTTCCCACTGCAACAGGACATTCGGATATCGCAACTTCACTGCCTTCACGAACTCAGCAATAAAAGCATCATATTGCTCACCTTTGATCCGCTCGTGACGCCAACCCATGTACTGAGGATCACGCAACAGATCCTGGTTACTGGTCCCCAAATCCAGCATGACTGGTAGTGTTCGTGCCGGATGAATGCCACCACAAAGCGAATACAGCGACAATTTACCAATGGGAATCCCCATCCCGCCCGCACCTTGATCACCAAGACCCAGAATCCTCTCACCGTCAGTCACAACAATGACATCGATTTGCTCGGGGGCATTGGCGAATATTTCCCCGAGCGAATCACGATCCGGGTAGGAAAGAAACAATCCTCTAGGACGGCGGTAAACGTGGCTGAACCGCTGACATGCCAGCCCTACCACAGGCGTGTACACGATTGGCATCATTTCAGAAACATGAAGTAACAAGAGACGATAGTACAGCGTCTCATTTTCATCCTGCAGTTGCCGCAAAAAAACGTATTTGGCCAAGTCGGTCTGTTGTTCGCCGAAAGCCTCGTAAGCACGGTCGACCTGAGCTTCCAGCGTCTCCACATGTGGCGGCAGCAGGCCCAGCAAACCAAATTCCCGCCGCTGTGATTGAGTGAAAGCTGTTCCTCGGTTCAACAACGGATCCTCGATCAATTGCATCCCACGCTTACCATTCAGTGTGGGGCGGTGCGAGGCTTGCTTACTCAATGGCTGCAAACTCATACCCATACCTCGATTTCTTTCTACAGTTGCGACAAATTACAGCAAACCTCGACTCAGATCACGTCGTTCACCAGAACAGCTTCTTCCTCGCTCAACACCCACCGATACATGCGTCACAATCAGTCAAAAACCCGCCCATGACGGTACTGCTCATCCTGACCGGCTGCCGCAGTCAGCGCCGCAACATTCGACTTTGTAAAGAACCCCTCATACCCATGGCAACGCTCAACGTATTCAGTGATCAAAATTGAATAGGCCGAGTGTTTCGAAAATATCTGCTTCAAATTGGGTTCATCCAAACATTCACCGACCACATGTGCAAGAAAGGCAACACCCTTGTCTTTCAGAGTATTTACCACGTAATCCACGTTCTTCTCACCCCCGGCATGATCACCATCGCAAACCTCGTATGCCAGATGATGCATCCGCCGCCCAAAGTTGCGGACAAATTCCTCCGTAGGCATGGGAAGATCTTCAAAGGAGTTCACAAACGAAGGTGTGTTGTTGGCTGTAAACACTTTTGCCGGAGACTGCTTGTCATCCTCAACGTTCGCATTGCGATTTACGTTGGTGGATGAATTCATATCCGCGATGTTGTAGGCACCCCAAAAGTAATAATTTGACATCGTCAAAAACTCCAAAATCGCGTCTTCTCGCTCTCCTGCCAGCACGCGTGTTGCCATGTGATCCAAACCCAACACCAGAGGGTCCAATTGTTGCTGACGCGAAAACTCATCTACACCCTCCAACTGCGAAAGCACTTCAGCAGACAAGTGAATCGGCTTACCAAGCCCCAAGGCACCCAATTCATCCAAGTCAACCTGACAATAGCCGATCCGGTTCCCGGTGTAGTCAGACGGAAATGAGAAAACAAATGCTGAATCTGTGATGAGAGGATTCTTCGTCTCATGATGGTAGTGAAAACGAATGCTATGAGATTCCAGAATGCGTTGCACTTCCAACTGATCCGCTGCAGCGAAGATTTCACCCACGTATCGCGCGTTAGGTTTGGCAGCAGCAAGGGGATACAACGAATTCAATAGCGTAATTTCGTCCCGGTAATCAGATGCCAATGGCTCCATCACAATCAAACGCGGGAAATCCGGCTTGGATGTCAACAGAAAAATGCGATGCGTTTCACTCTCGAATGCAGCCGTCAAGCGATAGGGCCCCATAAGATAAAGTTCACACAGATAGGACACGCCATCCCCATGCTCGACTTGCACCACAACGGCGCGCATGCCGCCTAGCAACTCGGACAGACCACTACTTTTGCGTCGTTCATAAATCTTTTGCCGGTACTCTTCAAAAAAAGCGGAATGCTTCTTGTCACCCAAAGGCTGGTAAGACATTTCATCAAAAGTCATGGCATTTCCAAAATTCAAGAATCACGGATCGATTCAGCTACATAAAAAAAGCAAAATAACACGCCCTGCACATTAAGACGCGAGACGCGGCTTAAACGAAAAGTCATCACCCCACGTGGTGCCATCCGATGCTCCAACATCCTTTTGACAAAACTCGCTGCACACACAGAAGACGAATCAAGCCAACTTACCATGACTCAACTCTCATGGACTTGAATCGTAATTTGCCAAAGTTACGGGGGGGGATGTCGGATTTTGCACACAGCTAATTGAATTTCATGATGTTGACTATTTCCTGACACCGCTGTCTGACGAACTTGCATCTTTTTTCAAGACAGCGCCACCACGCGTGTTGAGAAATGCCACCATATCGGCCAATTCATCCGCATTCAGCGAAGCGGCAAAGGAAGGCATATTGTACCCACCGTTGTTAATACGGATGATCAATTCAGGCTGTGTCAGACGTTTCCCGATATCACTGAGCCCGGGTCCTCGATGACCACCATAGCCATCAATTTCGTGACAATACATGCACCCTTTCTGGTGCACCAACTCAGCCCCATGCACAACGGCAGGATCGCTAGAATCCACCACTGATGCCGGCAGTGGCTTCACTCCGAAGTCAGGAGACCATGGTTTCCTGTAGCCATAGATTGTAAGTACTACCAAGGCAGTGAAACCAAAAACCACTGTCCCGACCGCCCATGGACGTCGCGATGGCGCACGATCTCCTTTGTTCGAAAACATGGGAACGACAATCAAGCCAAGCAGACCCACCACAGGCAGGCCAAGAATCACAAAGGTTTCCAATTGCGGTGGTAGCATGGAAAGGATTGCAAAATACCACCAGAAATACCAATCTGGCATCGGGTTGGCATTGATATCACTCGGATCAGGTGAGGTTCCAAGCGCTGGCGGTCCAAAGAACAAGGCACAGCCGACTATCAATCCCATTACGGCGATCGAAAAAACCGTATCACGCCACGCAGCAATCGGCCAGAAAGGAACGCCTGTCTTCTGCAGCCGTGCCTCATAGTCCTCTTTGTAGGTTGCTGGATCAACTGGCTCATCAACGTTGGGCATTTCTGAAATTCCATGCCTCAGAACAAGCCAAAGGTGCAAACCAATGCCGGCAAAAATCAATCCAGGCAGGACAAAAACGTGAATCGCAAAAAAACGAGTCAAGGTAGAGCCACCGACCGTTTCACCACCCAGGATCGCATGCGCGATCGCGGGACCAACCACAGGTGCCCGTCCAGCCATTTCTGCAGCAACTGTTACCGACCATACTCCATTGGCATCCCAACGGAGCAGTTGCCCAGTAAACGACATACCCAAGACAACAAATAGCAACACCACGCCACTCATCCAGTTCAATTCACGTGGATACTTGTAGGCTGCATGCAGGAAAACCTGTGTCATGTGTATGATTGCCAAGACCACCATGGCAGTCGCCCCGTAGTAGTGCATGCCACGCAATAAATTTCCCAGAGGCGCCTCGTTCGTGATGTACAGCAAACTTTCATAAGCTGCCTCCCCCCCCGGCACATAGGTGGTTGCCAAAGCAATGCCAGAGATCACCTGCACGGCAAAGGCACAAAGAGTTGCACTACCAAAGACGTACCACCACCTGGCATTATCGGGAACGACGTGCCGCAACATCGGCATGACCACATCCGAGAATCCCGAACGATCATCAAGCCAGCCAAGGATACTTTTGATCAACTTCATGCCAAGTCATTGGTTGTGAGCGGGATTGGGGAAGTTTCGACTTCAACTTTGCCGTCAACCACTCGCACTGGATATCTGGCAAGAGCTTCCGGAGGAGGTCCTGCAGCAACTGCACCGTCTTCGTAGTAGACACCGCCATGACAGGGACACATGAATAACTTTGCATCATTGACCCATCGAACGGGGCACCCCAAGTGCCTGCAATTGACGGAGAAAGCAATGAATTGTTCCTCACCGATTCGACGCAACCAGGCGCCAGTCATTGCAGTGTCTCCAGCCCAGGCAGTTGAAGTGGCATCCTGAAATTGAACGAGTCTGGTTTCACCGATGGAGAAATCCTCTAAGCCACCAACATCCCGCCACTTACGAGGTGGTTTGCCCACCAAAGGTGACAAGACGTACGCGATCGGTGGCAACGACATGGCAGCCCCAATCAAACCGGCCAAACCCAAACTCAAACGATTCAAGAAGGAACGTCGGTCTGCGGCACAGGGGGAATCATCATTTTCCTTTTCGCACACAACTGATCTCTTTTAACTTTTCAAACGAAGCAAAATAAATCCGGAACCGACGCACCACTGATGCGTCACACCATCACATAGCCAACCGACCAAAAAGAGCTCTGGCCACTTTTCCTCAGCTGTTCACGGCTCATGCATTTCCCGGATCCACGCGGTAACTGCCCAAACCATGACCAATGCTCCTGCGGCAGACATGATCCAATTAGTCAAGATGCCCCACAACAGCATCATGATCCCCATCGCCAATGCTGCTGGCACGTAAGTGGGCTGTGGTTCGTCAGTACATTTCCGCTCAGAACCGTCTTCTTCGTAGCGGGCATCTGACTCATCGGAGCCAGATAGATACTCCTTGGCATTACCCGCGGCAGAGTCATTTTCATAGTTTGAACCTGACACGGCTACTGCGGTGAGCTTGCAACTAGGCGTCTGACCGACATTCTCATCATCATGCTGTTCCTTTGGATCGTTCATCACCGCACCTCCGTTGTTCGGGTCACTGCCAAGCCGGCTTCTCCCGGTTCACCAACCGCATACCAACGGCACAACACACTGACGATCGCAGCAACATAAAGAGAGCA
>JAPOKD010000909.1 GCA_029977825.1 Planctomycetota bacterium
CGACCAATAGGTAGCAATGTATTTCCCTGCCTCGTTGTCATCCATCTCGGCCTTGAGTGCGAATGGCTCACCGTCCACCGGCAAAACAAGGAGATCGACGGACGCGTTATCAAGCGGCAAATATTCTTCGTCGCGGGCGTTTACCACAATCGTGACGGGTTTACTTGGGTCATCGGACTTCTCAACACGAACATTGACGCGGCGTGGAACGTCATTCACCAACCAATGAGACAACTGCCGCCATGCCTGCGCCGGGTCATCACGTTCGGACGCCCCATCATTGGTCGTGGACTCGTTGTTCCGCCGCATGGACCAACGCCACATATCTCCCACGGTTAATGCTGCCGTCCGGCCCTTACCAAAACGCTGGGCGATCAGAGCGGGCACCTTTTTATCGCCAGCCCCAATAGCAGTAGCGAGTTGAGATGCACCCGGCTTCACATCCCCGACCTGATTGAGGGTCAAAAATGTTGGCATTCCACGGATCCGTTCTTTCTCGGCAGATTCGGTATCACGCAACCTGACCCAGGGTTGCAATAGCCCTTCCCGAGTCAGCTCGATCGCAAAGGGCCCATCCTGCGCCGGGTTGCCAGACCGCGCGGCATAAACGGGTGATAATTCTCCCAATGGACTTTCGGCGAATTTATCAGTACCGAATGATTCCGTACCTCCCAGCATCAGTAGCCCACCGCCACGCGCAGCGATGAATTTCCGCAACAGCAACATCTGGTCCTGAGTGAAGAATCCGCTTTCCACATCATCCAGAATCACTCCATGGTACGCGAACAGTTCTTCCGCGGTTTCCGGAAACCCATCGCTCAATTCCTCTGATTCCCTGACCCCCAAACGGATAATCACCGGCTCATCATATTGTTGCGCGGCTTCTTCCTCATCTTCTCCCAATCCGGCAAACAGAGGATTCGTCGAGTTCACCGATTTATCACGAAAACTGAACTTCGCCTCTTTATTGGCAATCCGCAGCAGCGCTACCAACTGAACCTCGGCATCCTCCTGTAATGCACGTCGCAGGAATTTGAATTCCCAATTGGGACGTCCAGCAACGTACAGTATCCGGTAGGGTCCTGTCGCACGATCGACGGTCACGATCCGCTGATTGTTCATGAGAGTCGCTTCGGAAGAACGTACGTCGAATGCCAAAAGGTCCGAATCCGGCTTGCCCTCGGTAACACGCGATGCATCGTTCACCATGCCACCCGCGACCGAACCCTGCTTTCCCAATTCGACCTCGCCGCCAGTCGAGCCACCGTCAGCAAAGGTATCGAATTTTCCTTCGGCTTCTCTGCGGGATGCAGATTGATCATCGGTCGGCGTCTTGCTGGTCACCGCCTCACCCCAATCCCGATCTTCTTCGACGAACGCGGAAGCCCGGTAAAAGCTGACCCCCGTTTCTTCGGGTCGAAAACGGAACCGTACTTCCTGTCGCCCGTCGCTCTTAACCAGTTTGACTGTCTGCTCCTCAATCAGCTTCCCGCTGCGAGCGTCAGTCAGCCTGACAAATACGGTTTCACCATCCATACCGTCAGAATCCAGTGCGACCGTTACCGTGGTCGGTGCTGACTCAAAGTCAGTCTGCCGAACACTCACATCTGCAATGCGCAAGTCCTGATAATCGTCATCGTCCGCCGGCAAGACCGGGTAACCGGGAAATCCAAGCTTGGACCAATCGACATCACCAGATGGCAGATCCGTCAGA
The DNA here is from genome assembly GCA_029977825.1 of Planctomycetota bacterium. Lineage (GTDB taxonomy): Bacteria > Planctomycetota > Planctomycetia > Pirellulales > Pirellulaceae > Rubripirellula. The sequence continues at coordinate 1,715 of JAPOKD010000909.1, forward strand.
TTACCGTCACTAAACAACAATACTCCGGCGACTGGACGCGAAGCAAAACGCTCGCTCAAAGACTGCAGACTGTCAGCGAGTGAAGAGGCATACCCGTCGGCTTCGAAAACACTCAATTCATCAACACTTTCAAGTCGCGAATCGAAGAGATAGGACCGAACGTCAAACGCCTGAGCCAGCCTACGCCGCCAATCAGAGTCTTCATCGACCATGCGGGCCACTTGGGTTTGTCGGCTTTCCCCCTCCGCCTCCGTCTTCAGTAACATGCTCCGACTATTGTCGACCAACAGGGGCAAGATGTTTGCCTGGGGACGAGGCCGTGTGCCGCTGCGCATCGGCTCAAGCAGGCACAACGCGAGCAGGACAATTGCCGCCAACTTCAATATCGCGGCCCAAACACGAATACTCGATGACGCATAGGGGCGACTGTATCCCCACAACACCACCAAAGCCAATGCACCAGCAAGCAACGATGCCGAAAGCGTCCACTGAGGTGCACCCCAGACGATCTCGCCGTCCACCTGACCGATCATGTAACAGATACTCAACGGCCGCTCCCAAGACTCTCGTAATACTTCTGCACAGCATCTGTGAACTCAACCGGCACAGGGTCTCTGTCAATTAAAACCGGAGCATTCTTTTCTGCAGAGCGACGCAACAATTCCTCGGAGACATTCCGCTTCAATTCACGAAGAGGTTCGGCAATCATTTTTTCAACTAGATCCCACTGAGGTTCCTTTGAATTGCGTCGAAAATCCAAACGAATATCCCTCGCTCGATCGCGAATCCTTGCCGCCTCTGAGCGTAATTCCGCGGAGTCAACCATTTCCTCGACATCACGCAGGCGGTCGGACCATTCGATGAACCCGTCACCCGTCAGTGGGTCATTCGCAGGATCGTTCGCAGCACTCCTGCTCCAACCAGCTCCGCGAGCGTCCGACCCACTACGAATTCCCTGACCGCCAGGCTGCTGTCCGGGTTGCTCGC
>JAPOKD010000626.1 GCA_029977825.1 Planctomycetota bacterium
AGCGTAAAATCGGATTGAGCGACTTCCAGCCGGGAAAAAGAAAGCTTGGTCAGAAAAAAAACACGAGAAAAAATTCCTGAAAACCTCCCGGTCTCGCAAAAAAACGCAGGGACTTTGCTAGCAACGGCAGGTTGCATTAACGTCTCTGCTGCCCCGGTCTGACCGTCCCGTGTCCCGTCAGCTTTGATCAGCGCGAGGGAATGCAACCTGCTGTTGCTAGCAAAGTCCCTGCGTTTTTTTGCGAGACCGGGAGGTTTTCAGGAATTTTTTCTCGTGTTTTTTTTCTGACCAAGCTTTCTTTTTCCCGGCTGGAAGTCGCTCAATCCGATTTTACGCTAACAGGATCATGGATTGCCGTTCGGGCTATTTCGTTCGATCGTTGATTCGATCTGAACAGCTTTTTTCCCTTTAAATGCACCAGCGGTTGCGTTGTACTTAGGCACATTCTGAACGGCGAGCTCCAGTGGTGCTTTGACTTCTTTTTCTGTTGTGATGATGTCACCAACTGATAGGTCCAAGAGGTCGCCCGTGCGAATCTTTGAGCGGGCCAGAGTCACCACAACATCCACAGGGGCTCGGTCAACGCTACTGGTGATTTTACCTTTGGTTTCTTCGGTGGGAGCAGCTTTACCGTAGCCGACCCATCCGTTGCGTGACAATTTTGAGTTGTAGTTTTCAATGGTATTGAACGGGATGCAGAGATTCAGCATTCCACGATTCTGCGCCAGCATCAGTTCAAAGCCGACAAGAATAACGACTTCGTTGGGCGGGACGATCTGCACCAGTTGCGGATTACTTTCGACGCTTTCGACGTTCAGGTCCAGTTCAACGATATTTTCCCACGACTCTTTGAGTTGGTTCAGGAAGATGTCAACGATCCGGCCGATCAAGCGATTTTCGATTTCGGTCAGTGGGCGGCGTAGTGTGTCGCTAGGTTTAGGATCTCCGCCCAGCATTCGGTCAATGATGGCGTACGACAGTGACGGTGCGATGTCGAGAATCCAGTTTCCGTCCAAAGGTTCGGGCTTTAGCACATTGAAACAACTTGGGTTGTCCAGGCTAAACACGAACTCACTGTAGGTGAGCTGGTCAACGCTCAGCAATTTGACTTCGATCATGGTGCGAAGCATGCCAGAGATGGCAGCACCGAAGTTTCGGGCTAAGGCTTCGTGTAGCGAGTGCATGGCTCGCATTTGATCCTTTCCGACCCGCTCCGGACGTTTGAAATCGTAGGCTGTGATCCTTGCATTCGGGCCATTGGTGGATTCAGGGATGCTGCCAACAATGGGTCCGTTTTGAGCTGTTCCTGCGGCTGCTTTTGGGTCTGACGGAGCACCGCCGACTGTTTCCATGGCCTTGAGCAGGTTTTCAACCTGGTTTTGACTGAGTGATTCTTCGGACATTTTATTCGTCCCGTGGGGAGTCTCGCTAATGCAAGTCGTGCTACTTGGGCAACGTTGCTGGGGAAGCCAAAGTAGCAGCTGAGTTGATTTTCTGAATTATTGTCGCTGCTCATCCAATTGATGGCGTGTTTACTAATCTCTGATCTGTCCGCTGCCTTGAACGATGTACTTGTAAGTCGTCAGTTCCCGGAGTCCACATGGACCACGAGCGTGAAATTTATCTGTTGAAATGCCAATTTCGGCACCCAGTCCAAAGACGCCGCCGTCATTGAATCGTGTGCTGGCGTTGACCATTACGGCTGAGCTATCAACCAAAGTGGTAAATGCGTTCGCAGAAAGAAGATTTTCGGTAATGATGGCATCGGTATGGTGCGAACCATATTGATTGATGTGCGTGGCAGCCTGTTCGACTGAGTCCACAATTGCCACGCTGACGGTGGGACCTAGATATTCAGCAGACCAGTCGTCATCTGTGGCAGCGGTCGCCTCGGGGAGAAATGCAAGAGCTCGTTGATCAGCCCGAATTTCAACCTTGTGCCGGGCCAGTCGTTCGGCGATCAATGGCAGCACCTGTTCGGCGACGTCAACATGAATCAATAATGACTCACAAGCGTTGCAGACACCCATTCGTTGGCATTTCGAGTTTTCGATGATGTTCACTGCCATCGAAAGCTCGGCCGATCGATCAACATAGACGTGACAATTGCCGTCATAATGCTTAATCACAGGCATCGTTGCTTCGGTAGCAACACGGCGAATCAGACTTTCACCACCGCGGGGGATGGTGACGTCAATCAGCTCATGCAGACCAAGGAAATGTCCGACAGCAGCCCGATCTGTCGTTCCGACCAGTTGCACGGCTGTCTCGGGAACACCACAACGAACTGCCGTTTCTGCCAAAATGTCCACAATCGCCCGGCTGCTGTGAATCGCTTCTTTGCCGCCACGGAGGATGACAGCGTTACCACTCTTTACACAGATGCCAGCGGCATCTGCGGTCACATTGGGCCGGCTCTCGTAAATGAAGAAAACAACCCCCAGCGGAACTCGTTTTTTCTGAATCTGTAAGCCACCAGGGCGGGTGAAACCATCGATGACCTCGCCAATGGGGTCAGGAAGCATCGCTATTTCGCGTAATCCCGTCGCGATCGCGGCGATTCGTTCCGTGTCCAGGCGCAACCGGTCAATCGCGGAGGACGTTAACCCGTACTCAGGGGCTGCTGCCAGATCTTGCTGGTTAGCTTCCATGATCCGTTCGGTCGATGACACAAGTGCATCTGCAGATTCCGTCAGCCATTTGTTTTTTACCGATGCATCCAGAGACGCCAATTGGTAGGAGGCAGCTCTAGCCGCCTCTGCTGTTTGCTGGCAGTACTGGGTTAATTCGAGAGCGGGTGTAGCTGACATGAATGCTTGGGCAAGAAGGCAATTTCGATCACTGGCTGAACGTGATGATTGTCCGAAATGACTTCATCAGGGTCAACGGCGATCAGGTAGATGTTGGCTGCAAAGGCCTGACGTTGTGATAAAAAAGAGCTCACGGGAAAACCATGTCTCTCCACATTTTGCAATGTTCCATGCAAATGGAATTCACATGCAATGCTTGCAAAGCGGGGCGTCTCGGTGGGGCCGCGGTAGCAGGCCTGTGGCCGTCTCATGCCCTCATTGTCTGATGTTGCTGTTGTCTGATGTATCGAGCCGTCAGTTGATGGACTCTGCGTGGCGCGAGGCCTTTCGAGGACTTTGCCAGATTCTGGTTCAAATTCTCGCTGCGCCGCGATTTGGCTTGCGTGAATTGATGACAAAGCGATTTCGTCCACTGGTCTTCGCATCGTAGAGGGCCTCATCGCAGGCGATGTAGGCCGCACCCCATGATTCATCGTCTTTGACCGCAATCAGTCCAGCACTGGCGGTGACTGTGATGGTGAGTGAGTCAAGGATCATGGGCTTGTTGGCAAGCTTATCCAGAATGGTCTCGACAATGGTAGCAGCATGTTCGATGTCGGAACCCGGCATCAGTAGGGCAAACTCTTCACCTCCAAAGCGAGAGGCGAGCATTCCTTCCTCGATGGAATTCAGCAGTAGCTTGGCAATTTCTTTCAGCACGGCATCACCAATGAAATGGCCGTGTGCATCATTGACGAGTTTGAAGTGGTCTACATCGAACAGCGCCAGTGTCATCGCTTCGTTATTTTGCTGGGCAACAGTATGCATTTCGACAAATTGCGATTCCAGATGCCTCCGGTTTGGCATCCCTGTCAAAGGGTCTGTGTCAGCATCGGCTTTGAAACCCATTACCTTGAGTTGCCGGGCAATGGCGAAACGTACTGCCCGGAAAAGCATTTGCCCAGTCACATGCCCTTTTGCCATCACATCCTGAGCGCCACTTTCGATTGCTCTCAACGCGAGGCTCTCATCGTCGGATCCTGTGAATACCACAATCGGGATTCGTGCGTCCAAGGCTCGGATTTGCTCAAAAGCCTCTAGTTCCACGGCATCTGGCAGATGCAGGTCGACCAGACTGGCATCAAACTCAATCTCCCGCAGCAGAACCAACGCGTCAGCCAACGTCGTCGCGTGATCAATTTCGAAGGCTACCTTCGGATTCGATTGCAGCAACCGCGTGACGAACATC
>JAPOKD010000727.1 GCA_029977825.1 Planctomycetota bacterium
CCCACGACACTCGCGGGCGCGTCACCGCAGCAGCTAGTTGAAGCACTTTCGTCGTCCAACATGTTCTGGCGACGTCATGCACAGAGACTACTGGTAGAGGCTGGAAACATTGAAATCACGGATGACTTGCTTAAGCTGCTGGAGCGAAAACAGTTGGATCCGATCAACGTGGATGGCGCTGCCATCCACGCCGTTCGTGTACTCCAGGGACTGGATCAAGTCGAGCAACCTGACGTTCGAGACGCTTTGCATAAGAGCCTGACACATCCATCCAACGCGGTGGTGCGAACGGCGATTGAAGCCTTGCCCCGCGATGAAATCAGTCTTAAGGCATTGCTTGACTCAACAGTATTTACTTCGAGTCAACCACAAGTCCGTTTGTCTGCTCTACTGGCAGTGGCAGAGATGCCAGCCACACCCCAGTCCGCAGAACAAGCGATTGTGTCTCTTGCCGAAAACGAATCAGACCGTTGGCTGACCGACGCGGGAATTTCCGCAGCAGCAACCAACGGTGGTCAGTTCCTGGCTCTCGCATGCAAGCAGCGAGCCCCAATTGCTGCGGCGCTGCTGTTTGCAACCGAAATTACATCCGAACACGTGGCACGTTCAGCGGACCGCGAGGCGATTGAACTGTTAGTAAGAGCATTGCCCACCGCCTCACCCGAGGTTTCCAAACGAGTCATGAACGGCCTGTCCAAGGGCTGGCCCAAGGCAACCCAAATCGCATTCAGCCCTGAAACCGATGATGCCTTGGTGGAGTTATTTGACGGGTTACCGGCGGGTTCCAAAGGGCAATTGATTCGTTTAGCACAGATCTGGGGAAGTGAAAAACTCGCCAAGAACGCTGACCGGATTGCAGCGTCACTGCTGAAGATCGCCGGCGACGAAAAGACAGCCCCACAAGCAAGAATTGAAGCTTCCCAACAACTGATCACGCTGATGTCGAATCGGCGGGAAACCGTCGCCAATCTGCTTGATTCCATCTCCCCCAGAACACCGCAGTCTGTAGCATTGGGAATCGTAGATGCAGTTCGAGGTAGTCGCGCCTCCGGCGTGGGGAACGTCGTCCTGGAGGCTATGAACCAGATGACACCGGGAGCACGCGATCAGGCAATTCTTGTGCTGTTGTCACGCCCCGACACCACCACGAGCTTACTGAAGGCGGTTGAGACGCGGAATCTGTCACGAGAAGACTTGTCGCTGAGCCAACAACAGGGACTTCTCTCGCACCCAACCCCTGAAATTCGAAAACTTGCCGAGAAAGTACTGGCCGGCAGCGGAGGCTTGCCGAACCCGGATCGCGAAAAAGTCCTTGCTGCCTTGTTGCATGTCACCAAGGCCTCAGGAAATGTCGAGCGTGGAAAGGCCATTTACGTGAAGAACTGCGGCAATTGCCACATGCATCGCGGTGAAGGTAAAAAAGTCGGCCCGGACCTGACGGGCATGGCTGTTCATCCAAAAGCCGAATTACTGACTCACATTCTGGATCCCAGTCGCAGCGTTGAGGGCAATTATCGCAGTTACTCTATCTTGACGCTCGACGGAGTGGTCGTGAATGGAATGCTTGCTTCGGAAACCCAAACAGCGGTAGAAATTTTCGACGCCCAAGGAAAAAAACAGGTCGTACTTCGGGAAGACATCGAGCGTTTGATGGCTTCCAGTAAATCGGTCATGCCTGAAGGATTTGAAAAACAGATTGATCCACAGGGTTTTACAGACCTGCTTGAATTCCTGACCGACAAGGGTCGGTTTCTCCCACTCCCGATTGAAAAGGCAGCCACTGCAATCAGTACCAAAGGTCTTTTCCATGAAGGAGATAATGGCGCCGATCGCTTCGTATTTGAAGATTGGTCAGCGAAGATGGTCGGTGAAGTACCTTTCCAACTGATCGATCCCCAAGGCAAGCGAGTTGCAAACCTCATTTTGCTAAATGGCCCCAGAGGCACCATGCCGCCCCGAATGCCAAAGTCCGTGCGAGTGGCATGCAATGCTCCGGCCGAGACGGTTCACCTTCTCAGCGGTGTCAGCGGGTGGGGCTTCCCTGCCCATCAGGCGAAGTCCGTTTCCATGATTGTCCGTCTGCACCTCGCTGACGGCAGCTCGGAAGACCACCCGTTATCCAACGGGATTCATTTTGCAGACTACATCCGCCGAGTCGACGTGCCTGAGTCGGAGTACGCTCTGTCAGCTCGTGGGCAACAACTGCGTCACATTCGCATTTCACCTTCTACAGATCAGGTCATCCGCGAAATCGAACTGATCAAGGGTGATGACCCCACTTCACCGATCGTGATGGCGATGACGATAGAAGCCCCGAAGACAAAATGATTTCAATCGCAATGGGCGTTCATGAAAACACTGACAACGTTACGCCCTAATTATTCTGGTCGGCCCACAAAACAAATAGCAAAGCTTGCTGAGCTGATCACATGAACCCACAGCGACTGCCGCGTTACAACTGTGACCGCTCCTATCAGTGGAACTACGACCATCCTCCAGAGGCTCCGGAAATTCCAGTCCCGGACACTTCAAACGTATGGCAATTTTGCGGGCATGAGATCGCTTCGCCATTAGGCATTTCTGCGGGTCCACTTCTGAATGGGCGATGGTGCTGCTATTACGCTCAGCTAGGGTTCGACATTCTGACCTACAAAACCGTCAGGAGCTGTCAGCGCGAGTGCTACCCAATGCCCAATTTGCAGCCAGTGCAGTGCGGCCAGCTTGACGGGACACAGAATCGCGTTCCACCAAGCCGATCAATGCAGGGGACATGGGCTGTCGCTTTCGGAATGCCATCAGCGATGCCAGACGTCTGGCGTAAGGACATTGAATGGACCCGTCGACAACTTGCCCACGATAAAGTGCTGTCTGTATCGGTGGTGGGTACCATGCAAGAGGGTTGGGGAATCGAGCAACTGGCAGCAGATTATGCGCAGTGCGCAAAGTGGGCAGTCGAGAGTGGCGCTGATTGCGTCGAAACCAATTTTTCCTGCCCCAACGTGAACACCTGCGACGGGCAACTTTATCTTGACATTGAGAAATCAGCGATCGTCAGCGAGGCCGTGAAATCCGAGATAGGACCGACCCCGCTGATCATCAAAGTGGGACACTTCGCCGAACACGAGATGATTCCGCAATTTCTGTCCGCCGTTGCCAGACATACCGATGCTGTGTCCATGACCAACAGCATCGCAAGCCGCGTAGGTGTGAGTGACTGCGAACTGATGTTTGATTCCCAACAGAGAGGCATTTGTGGCCGTGCTATTCTCGATGCTTCGTTGCGGCAGGTCGCGGCATTTGCCCAGGCAATTGAGGAAAGTGGAACCGAACTCGAGGTCATCGGTTTGGGCGGAATTGAAACAGCGACGGACGTGTGTCGCTACCTGAAAGCTGGCGCCAATGTTTGTCACCTCGCCACACACCCAATGGTAGAACCTGGCTGCGGATTAGAAATCCGGGCCAACCTGCCTAAAAACCCGCCACGGTAAATCAATCAGCGGTGGCATAGCTTGCGTAAATTTCCTGCAGGCTTGCTGGGGACAGTTTTCCATCGTGAATCACTAGCCGATACCTCAAAC
>JAPOKD010000774.1 GCA_029977825.1 Planctomycetota bacterium
ACAGTCGCAAGCAGCGGCGTTGCTGCCTTTCGTGGGTTGGAAAGCGCGCCGCCTGGTAGCAGGGACTCCCACACCTCCTTGGCCGCGATTGCAAAGAAAAGTGCCATCAGGATGTCATTAATGATAAAGTGAATGGTCAAGCCATGATGACCTCCGTGGTCTTCCTCTCCCGTGGTTTCACTCGCTTCCGTCGAGGCGGCTGTTTCAGCATCTTCATCACCGTGATCATCCTCGTGAGCACTCCACAGCGAGGTCACATCGAAATCAACAAACCGGGTATAGCTGGTTTCAGGGGGGGCCGATGGATCGGATGAGCTGGTTGGACTTGGCGATGCCATGTTCGCCCAAATCAGAGCCGCTACGGCACCCGCGATCAGCAGAAATGAGTTGTCAATCAAGGTGCGGACGATACCGCTTTTTTGTTCGTGTCCGGTCATATTCCGCAGTCTGGAACATCAATTAGCAGGGATGTAGATGGCATTCAGTGTGCGAAGAACGCCTGAGGAAGCACGGTGCTGCATGGGAATATAGTGGTTCGAGGTGAAGTTGGTGAGGTCACTTGAACGCATCTTGCCCACGCGTTTTGGCAGAAAACGGGTGGACAAGTACGGAGAATTCCACCGATCTTGGCTGTCATGATGGTCTTGTGGCAGGTTGCGAGAGCCAGATTCAAACGAATTGAGCTCTAGTATTGCCCTCAAAGCAGCAAATCGAATATCCCGACTTTTCGCAATCTGCCCCAAAAATGACCCCGGCTAATTCGGGATGCGTCATGTTCAGACTCACGAGGTAATGGAAAATACCTCGCCATTCCGCTCGTTCAGCGAAAAGTATTGATCTGGCAGCAAAACAGCTCAAAGTTTTGCTTTTGGAACGTTGGTGGGGGCTGCCAGAGTTTCCATGAATTTGATGATCGCGGAACGATCACGATGAGAGAGATTCAGGAATCGGTCGCGAGTTCCAGCAGCTTCGCCCTCGTGCATGCTAACGGCTTCCAGCAGGGTGCCCGCTCGGCCATCGTGCATGTAAGGCGCTGAATCCCGCACGCCCCACAACGGCGGGGGACGCCACTCTTGCATGTGATTTGTGGGCTCAATTTGGATTCTTAACTGGTGTTCCATATCACGAACTTCACGCGTGGTTCTTCCTGTTCCCGCACTGTTGGTCTCACCAGCTTCTTCAGTCAAAGTCTCTGATGATCGGCCCAAGGTCACATACTGAATTTTCTTCGGCTGTGTTGGCGCATTGAATGAAATGTTCGTGTTGGGGCTGAGGCTAGGATTTGATAGCGAATCAGTTGATCGATTGTTCCTGGGCGTTATCCCCGCCGCATTACCATAGTAAGTGGAAAAAGAGAGTGAGGGGGGAGGTAATAAATTTACGATTCTTTCAGACCTGATTCGATGGGGTTCAGCAAAGTTAAGGTCCTTTAATTCGTAACCCATGTCGTGGAGTAGCAGGTCACTGTAGATGCCGACGGCATTTCCAAGATTGGGTTGGTGGCAAATTGAGCAACCAATCGATGAGAACTTTTCTTCTCCACGAACCACTTGTTCATGCTCGATGCTAGCCAGCGAAACGTCACGAATGGGTGCAGGCAGAGCTTTGACAAAACTTGTCATGGTACGAATTTGAGTATCCGTGATGTCGATGGATGGGTTGATGTAGTTTGGATACAGAGGATCGGCCGGTTGTCTTCTTCGCTTGGTTTCTAGTCCAAGTTCTGCCGCGCAGGCTTGATCATTAAAGTCGATCAGTGAAGCAATATTGGCTCGCCAGCCGAACTTTCCATATCGTCCATCCACGAGTGTCGAAGGTCGGCCACTGATTTCTGGATGTGCCTTTTGTGCTTTGACAATCGCATCCATGGTTTTCCTGCTGATCTGGTCGATGAGCCCGCTGCCGAAAAGCGCGGGCGTGTTTCGCTGATAGATGCGTCCATGGACGGTCAGTTGATGTGTTCCTTTTCTCGAGGAGTACACAAAAGGCGTTGCGTTGGCGACCCGCACTTCTTCCGCATTGAGGGGACCACCAGCTGGACTGAAGGACGCTTGACTACCCGACATGATCGTCCGGTTGGCGTTGAGAAATGCGGTGGATCCGAAGTGCTGAAGCGGTATGACGTTTGTCATGGTGCCATCGGGGGCAACAAATCCAGGATGGACATTTACCAGCATGTTTCCCAAAACCAGCCTAGGTTTGAGGCCAGTCAAACGTAACTTTTCGATTCCAAGTGATGTCGCATTGAACCGGGCGTCACCACTGCCACCGACACCTCCCTGGTGATGACACGCTACACACGAGGTTGCATTGTGCAGTGGACCCAAGCCATCACTTCCCAATCCGGGCTTGCGGCTTGGCCATTCCCGCTCAAAAAGTGCCCTGCCCTGTTCAATCTGCTGTTGGTCAATCGCGTTGGGTTCCACCGCGACGAGGCAAGCACCGCTGCTTAGGGTGACTGCCATGATCAGGTGGGTCGTGATGGTTGGTAGAAACGCGTGCTTCAGGTATGACTTGTTCATCGGATTTCGCCTTTCGGAAGAGGTTGCGAATCGGATTTGTCAGCTGCCCTGGCTCTTCTCAGCAATCCCCAGAATCGTGCAGGGGGATCTTGTTCACGAATGATTTGAGGAAGGCGGTTGTTGGGTGATACCAGCAGGTAACGAATCATTGACGGTGAAAAGAAAGCTAACGGTTTGAATTCGCGTTCGCGGATGAGCGCGGTGAGTTGTTGCGTTGTGATTGTGCGAAACGGGAATTCGGTCGCCGTATCGTGCGCAGTCTGCCAAGAGGTTCCGTTGCGATGTTTGGGTTCTCTTGCAGGTGGCCATGGTAAATGCTGAACATGACTGGGAGGTTTCACCGCCATGACAAAGGTGCCCGCACTCTTCTGGGCATCAAACCATTTTAAAAAGTCAGTTTGATCGCTTCCCGCTGCAACTGCACACTGTTGCCACAGAAGTTCGACAAAGATCTTCCAATCCTGCTGGATGTCCATCCCGGCGATGAATGGTGTGATCGCCTGGCACCATGCATAACGAGCCTCGGAATGTTGCTCAAGAATGACAAGTCTTCTGGCATCAAGTTCTGTCATTAAACCGAAACGTGTTTGCGCATCGTGGCTGTAAGTCGGCTGTAATGATGAAAACAGCTTGTGCAGAAACGACGATCGTGCTGGTTCCGCTGCATCATCATCCATAAAGACGTCGTCTTGCTTCTTTGCCTTAATCAGCTGATCGAATTTCATGTTCCAAAGACGTCCCACCCTTTTCTTATTGCGCTCGATAAGAGCGTTGGTTGTCTGATCCGGAGCAATGTCATTAAGCTCACCCAGTGTTTTGACTTCTTGAGCGTCTTCAATGATCGTCAGCAGTTCA
>JAPOKD010000267.1 GCA_029977825.1 Planctomycetota bacterium
AGTTCCAATCCTGGTGAGGCAGCCGGGTATCCTGCCGGATTCACCGTTTTGGGAGGTCGCATCGCAGGTAGTTCTACGCTGCCATCGGTGTTGCCCGTTGCCGAGGTTGCTGCACTTCCAGGCATCGCCGGTGCGGAAGGCTTGGCAGGCTTGCTTGCGGGTGGCAGGCCTGGCACCGTGGGAGCTTTGGCGGGAGTAGATTTTTTTGTCGGTGGCGTGGCTCGGCCAGTCGTTGGTTGGCTCGGCGATTGCTGCGGAGAAGGAGCGGGGAGCTGGTTTCCGCGGGCGATTTCCGACCATGCGTTCGTCGGAGCAGATCCGTTGGATTGGCCCAGTGTGATCACCGTGCCCTTGGCCTTGGCCATTCGCGCATCCTGCGTTCCCTCCACGACGCACCGCACGCGACATTGAACATCGGGTGGAAGCTGTGTTGCATAGGTGTTGAAAGTCGCTTTCCATCGCTCGCTTTCCGGCAGAAGAGCGGTTGCCTCGCTTAGCAGACTCAATAACTGGTGGGCTTGTTCGAGCCGATAAACGATCCACAGCGGTTTGCTTTGCCGTTGTGACCATGCGTCTGCCAAGGCGGCTGCCCATGCAGCGTCGCCAGCCAACTGTTGCCAAGTGTTGCACTTACCCGCAGTAAGGTTACCCATGGATATCGCGGGGCCGGCTGCAGTGGTCTGGCAGTTTCCATCCCATTGGGTCCGCATCAGGCCTGGCTGTTGCAGTAACCATGCGGGGCCAGCCGGTGGCATTTCACTGCGAGCGGGGACAACATGATGAGCCAGCTTGTTCGTTCGTCCGCTGTAATCGGTCCCGTAAGCACTAATGCGGGACAATACAGAGGTAACTTGCCCACCGATCGTCACTGTCATGTGTGAGTAGGCGATCGGGTTCTGGTTGGCCTCGGGGCTCTCCGGTGCAAACATCTGCCTGTAGCCGGACAGAGACTCAAGCTTGGTAGCCAGGTTGCTGGGCATACCCGAGGACGAGATGACCGTGCAGAAACCTCGGCTACCTTGTCGCAAGCCTTTGGGCGCTGAGGTGTAGAGGAGTTCCGAACTCATGGCGAGGGGTTTCTCGAGTGTGAAGGCAACTTATTAAAAAATGATTGAGCCCGTCGGCGGTTTGATAGTGGACGCGATGCTCAGGACGTCTTGTTCCCGTAGAATCCACCGACGAGGCCTCGTGTAGAACGGTGAAATCCCAGTAGAAGTGGAATCTCGACCCACCAAGGTTGAATATCCCGGGGGCGGATTCCCAGTGCACCGGTTTCAGGATCCACCTCGGGGCCGCGGCCGGTGGCGCTGATCGGTATGAAAAACACTTCTTCTGCAAAGCCAATCGCGGTCGCAACTATTTCGGGGCAGAGTTCTTCAAGCAGCGATTCGACTTGTTTGGATGCCTCGAGTATTTTTTCAATGTCGATCGCCTGGATGGGTTGGCCGTTAATGATCTTGTAAGGTTCTTCGTGGGAAAGATCGGGCAAAAGTTTTTGCCAAGAGTCCCACTTGGTCACGATCACCATGAGCGGTTGTTTGTGTAGTTGATCCTCTCGAAGTCCTGCGTGCCTTCTCACACGCTGTGTCGCCTCTACCAGAATCGTGTCCTGGCGAACACTATTTTCCCTCTCAAGCCGTGTTGCCCGGGGAAGCATCTGCGGGTCGTCACTCTTGCCCTCGCATGCTTTCCTGAATCGCGGGTCTTGGGTAGGGTCAAAGCAGAAGAAGAGTGCTTTTGATAAAGCGAGATGTCGCGTGACTGGACTGGTCGACTTGTCGGCACCAGGCAAAAAACTCTCCCCGGCGTTGTCATAAAGCGATATTACTTTCGACACGGTCTTTGAGTGTTTGTAGCTTGGGTGCTTTCGTGTTGGCTGCAAAGTGAACATGAAGGGACGCGGTAGCGTAACGCTGTGATCACCCATGTTGACAACGTCGTACAGGTCACCCTGTTCTTCGGTTTTTTCAAGTGCGACAGGTTTGTCAGGCTCACCACTCAGAAACTGCATCTCCTCGTACTGATGCAGGCGAGCATTGCTGGAGGCATCAGCATCATTCATGGAAACACAGAAACGTTTAGGAAGGTTCTGGCGTAGCCCCCATGTCAGCGATGCCAGAAAGTAGCTTTTTCCACACGCCGGGGCACCCAGAATTGAGAAGAAAATGTTGTTGAGTTGGTACAGCGGCCGCGGGACCTCAAGGTGACAACTGGGGCAAGCCATGAGAGTGGATTTGTGGGACTGCTCATCAAGTGCGTCTCCCTCGACCGAAAAACGTGAAGGAAGAAAACGCTTGGCGTGTTCGAACCCCAGTTTTGCATCGCCAATCAGGTCTGGATGTTCAGATACCCAAAGAGAATCCTCGGGTACGTATGAATGCCAGCAGTGCGGGCAGGTAACTTTGGCCTGAAGCGTTAGTTCCCCTGAATTCGTAATCTCGGTCATGGCTTTCTGCGGGTAGCGATTCGGCGTAATGGTTTCGGAGCGTAACTGAAGTGACTCAGGCTGAGTCAAGAACTTGCTCGCTCGAGTATTCCTGTGATGCAGGCACAGTGCATGGTCATTTGCTTACAGTCAATTCCCGGTTGCTTCCCGTTCTTACGTTGGTGACGCTGACTGTGTGTTCTTCACTGCCGTCTTGTGCTCCCGCATCAGTGATCTCGTAATAATTCTTCAGCAGTCGGATGTTGAATGCTTGTAAAATCATTGCTTCATGCAGATCGACCACGGGGTCGAACACGATCCCGATGGTCGCGTGACTGTTCATGTCTTCTCCAGTAAAGACAACGGAAACTTGGCCAGCTGATATTCCACCCTCGTTGGTTGCGACATGCCAGAGCCACGCATCGTCACCTGTGCAGGCTCCTTTGCATACTTTGCAGGGCACTCGTCCCTTGAGGCACGATTTGTTCTTGCATAAATGCTCGACGTTTTTTGTGCCCATGATCGGTACGTTTCGCACAGGATCGAAGGCCACTTGAACTCTGACTTTCTCGATTAGTTTGCCGACTTTGCAGTTGGCAGGGCATGAAAAACTTCCCTGAGCAGCACAAGCCAGGCAGGAAAAATCCGCGAATGTGTCGTCGTGCGCCGCTTTCATGGACTCCCCGATACTACCGAAGTCATCACAGGAACTGCTGATGAGTAACGCGTTTTTCGGTGCCGCCGCTGATGAGCCATCGCTTCCGCGCGAAGCAACGTCCATAAGTTCCGCGTGTGCGGAACTGCCCGGCTTCGCCAGACTGCTCAGGCGTCTTGCATTGTGAGTGAGAACCATGGGAATCGAACCGCTATGAAGGCTTGCGGCGAGTTTCAAGTTGGAAGCAGCGCTCGCGATCAAGCCTGTTCTTCCTTTTGCCACGGCGTAAGCGTTGTACGCGCTCGAGAGCGTAAAGGTGTAACTGTTCGGAAAAAATCTGCGAACGAGTGTGCAATTGTCTATAACTGTCTTCAATGACTTCTCTGCTCTTTTGACGTCTCGCCCCGTTCCGTAGCGGATGCCATGCACCCCGAAAATGAAGTGAGGACCAATGCTGTTTGTCTGCGACTTTACCATACTTTCGGCGGCCTGCATGAGACTCACGCGGCTTTGGTAGTCATCAAACAATTTCGTGACCTGGCTAGCGTCACCTTGTGTCTCTTTAATGATGTTTTTTGCCTCTGTCATGTAGCCAGCTAGAAAAGCAAAGTCAGCTTTACTCAGCTTTGTCACCTTGACTCTGATTTCAGGGTTATCCGATTTCCCTGTGATGCGTAATACCGCTTCCTGGCTTTCTGGTAGGTAGTGGCTAAAAGACGCTGATGGCAAAACGACTTTGCCCTCGGCGTTCGCCCAAGGTCTCGCCTGATCGAGCGTTCCAGCCATTGTGTTTCGACCTGAAAAAGCGTTCGCGGATAACACCAGCAAACAGAACACTAAGTTCGGGTATGAACGTAAAAGAGTCATGATTCTGCGTTCCAAGGTTCACCTGAACGGATTATTGTGCAGCATGTCAAAAAGAGTCTGTTGGGACTTGAACCAGCCGGTGATTAACTGATTTTCGTGTGTAGCAGCCGCGTGAAAATTATACACCATCTATCTAATCGACTGCGTGTAACAGGCGTGGAATTTGCGGCACATCCGTGTGGGAACTTGGGGTCAAGGAGAGTTGTTGGCTCCAGTCACGCCCCTTGGTGTTGTTTTTGTAAAGCAGGCGATGAATTCTACGGATTTTACGGATATTCAGGTTCAAAATCGGTGTTTGTCAGTACTGATATTCGCCAATATTGAGTGGTGGATCGCCGGATTTTCCTTGTCAGGCAATCGCTGGTTACTGTTGGGAGCACGGCTGGCGTTAATCACGCTAATCGCAGCTATATGATCGATTTCTGATAAGCGAAAGGACGATGCCGCCTGGAGGCTTTTGAGCGAAGGAATTCTCTTCGCGAACCCGCATTAACGCGGGGTGATCGCCGTTCTGTAAGTACCAGCGTTGTCTTCTGCCAGCTTTTGCAGCGTAATGATGTGGGTTTGAAGTCCGATGCAATGAATTGGTGTTTTTTTGTTCATCTGGTTTTCTCGTGTGATCCTTTCGACTTCGGTAATATCGAAGTTGCCATCACTGAGGACGACGACGGCATCGGGATTCATGTCCAATGCCATTCTTGTGGCTGAGTACGGATTGGTCCCGCCATTGGGAGCCATTTTTGTTATGAACGCCATTGCCCCCGCCTTACCCGCTTCATCTGCTTTCACTTTGTGCTTGGGTGGCATCACCTGCGGGCCGTCATCAAAGAAGATCACGGAAAAGCGTTGTGAGGCGTTGAGAGAGTGGATCGCCTGCAACAAAGAGTTTTGTACGCTCTCGAATGCGGTGCCGGCCATGCTGCTTGATTTATCAATCACAAATACGGTCGAGCCAGTCTCTGTGCCGATCAAGAATGGGTTGGTTCCATTTGCAGATATTTTTTTGCTGGCACCTCCATTGAACGTTCTTACGCGGAAGTTCTCATCCTCTTCATTGGAACTGGTTTCGGTCGCTGTCTTCGCTGGTGGTGGAGACTCAATTTCATCGTCACCTGCCGCTCCTGCTCCGGTTTCAGGTTGGGCAGCATCGGATGCATCTTCGGAAACTTCTGGGGAATCGGCCTCATTTGAGTCATGCGTCCCTTGCTCGTCATCTGTATCTGTTCCCAGTTCCACCGTTTCCGGCTCATTTGACGATACGCCGGATGTCTGTTGAGAACTATTGCCAGCTATGTTCGAGGCACTGCTGGCAAGTGTCGTGAGTAGCCAGATAATGATTAGGGCAATGAGGACTATCGCCAGTAAAGCACCAGCGAGAACGGCAGGATGTATTGGATCTTCATGATGTTCCGTGTCACCGTGCTGGACCTCGCGCTGGTGGTCAGGTGGACGCCGGTGGTCAGGTGGACGCTGGCGGCGTGGTGGAAGAGGCGGTGGTTCTTTCATCATCCAATCGCCTGATTGGTTTTTTTGGGGGCACAAGTGTTGAGCGAGCCATCTAGCGGTGCTAGATAGGTTACCATGCCAGTTCCATTGAGTCTGCCGATTTATGCTGTACCTACCTCGCCATCGTGAAGCTGAAGCGGCTACCCAATGCAGAGTGTAACGAGAGTGAGTATCTTGGTGATGATCGATTTCCTTAGTTTTTCGTCGTTCTATCGGACAAGCAGGAATCGCGGCAAAAATGTTTAGGGGATAGAGATGCGGAGTTGGTTTTTGAAGCGGGACGGCAAAGTCAGTGGACCATTTCCGGAATCGAAACTTAGGGCATCTATGAAGTCGGGAAAGATTCACGCGGAAGATAGCTTTTGCCTCGAAAAAAATGGGTCCTACATTTCGCGTTCTGAACTGATCAAGATGTGCCTCTCTCCGCCCACCACTTCGGACTCGAATGCGGGGGCCGCAAAAGCAGTGGGCCCCCCACCGTTGCCATCTTGTGCTGAGACTGAGGGACATGGAGGGCTGTTTGGGGGAGATTCAGCCTTCGTTCCTGCTGAACAGGCAGAACTACCAATTCGCCAATTTCCGTCTGTCCAGGCTGCTACGCACGTGTTGCAACAGCCGGCTTTGAACGACAGTCAGCAGCTGCATCAGGTTGATTCGGCCGGTGGATTGTTAAGCAACGCGGCGCGTCAACTTACAGAAAAAGAAGACCGTGAAAATCGAGAAGCGGTAGATCAAAAGAAGTTTGCAATTGTTGCTGTTTGCGTAGCAGCTTTGTTGATACCGGTCCTTGTTTTCTTCGCGGTGCAGGCCAGTTCACATCTAGGAGAGTTGTTTTCCGGTGGTGAGGCCAGCGTGGCATCGTCAAACAGCAGCAGTGCTAAGGCTCTAAAGTCTAAGCTTCGTCGGAAGCTCATGAGTTCTGAGAAGAAATCAACCTTGCAACGTGAGCTTCAAGCACTCCAGACGGAATTAGTGACTAGTGAGCTTAGTGCAAAATCGGCGTTTCATCAGCAGGCCGCTCGGTCGCGAGCCGCGATGCGTGCTGTCGCAGTACTTGCGCAAATTGTCGGCGTGTCTTCTTCAGAAACGGAAGGGGTCGTAAGTACAGCCGAGCTTAATGAGATTAGTGCCGAGACAGCTTTACAGCAGGTTGCTATTTACCTCAGGGCCCAAGTCGATTTATTAAGACTCGCCGCGGAAGAACAAGGCGCATCCAAGAGTGATACGGCAACAGTAAATGGGCAGTTAGCAACCGCTGAAATCTCGGCAAGCAATATCAATCAGCAAAACGCTGCGAGGTTAGAGGCCGCTGTCTCGATGGCAAAATTGTTTGTTGAGTCGGCCGGCGGAAAAGTTGCTGACACCAGTCAAGTCGTTTCCTCAATGGTAACGCAAGAGATCGGTGCATCCACGGTCTACCAGCAAATCGCCGTGAGGCAAGACGCGTACATGAAGATGATGGAAGTTGCGGGACCAGCATTCGCAGTCGATTCGAGTAAACTCGGGTCAGTGCGTTCAGATGCAGCGCTCGATGATGTTAGGGCTTCCACGGTACAGCAACAAATTGTTGCAAGAATGTCGGGTACCAAGGATATGATTCTTCTACTCTGCGAGTCGCAGTTGTAAGGCGGAATTATGTTGATGCGTTAGATCGCACGGGGCGAATTGGTAACCACCTTCTTCTGTCCGCCTCTCAAGGGATGGAACCATCTGAGCTGCAGACCACGTTTTGCCACAGGCGTGGCTGACGGATTCAAAGATGTCGTGGAAGTCGTGGCTTGTCGTTTTACCGGTCCCGGACATGGTAGTAATCCATGCCGGCGTGCGACCGGGGACGTGTGCGGTTCGCGCCTGCCACCAATCCCAGCGATTGTTCCCGGATATTGTCCCGAGTGATTCATGCACCAGTGCGATCACGCGGGGCTTTGGCTGTTCA
>JAPOKD010000784.1 GCA_029977825.1 Planctomycetota bacterium
AAACGCCGTAGCGAACTTGGGCGAATGATGCTCGCCAGTGAGAACATGGACAAAATGGGTGTCAACCGGATGTGGTCCTTGTTCTTGGGATTCGGATTCACGAAGCCAGTGGATGATCTGGGGCCTCACAACCCATCGTCGCACCCTGAATTGCTGGCGAAGTTGGCGGCCGAGTTCCGCAAGAATAGTTATGACCTCAAGCAATTGATCACATGGATCACGCTTAGCCGACCGTACAATCTGGCCCCCGTCCTCGGATCGAATAACGAAATCGATGATCCGTCGATCGGTGAGATGCCAAAGTTCTCCCGTTTTTACCTGCGTCAGATGAGTGCTGAGCAACTGTATCAGTCTCTCGTGACAGCCACCGATGCCAGTTCCCAGGGAAGTTACGAAGAGCAGGAACGACAACGCAATCGCTGGTTGCAGCAGTTTGTCGTGGCTTTTGGCACTGATGAGGGCGACGAGGCAACAACCTTCAACGGTTCGATTCCACAGGCACTGATGCTCTTCAACGGCGACCTGACCAAGAAGGCAATCAGCACTTCCGGTGGAAGTTTCATTGACCGACTATCGAAGACGGGAAAGTCACCACGTGATCGGGTCAATGAACTGTTTCTCACTGGCCTCGCCCGGAGACCGAGCAGAAACGAAATGACCATCGCTAGTAAACTGTTGATCGCACGGAAGGGCAAAGAAAAGGAGATGCTGCAGGACATGTGGTGGGCAATCCTCAACAGCAACGAATTCATCATGCAGCACTAGTTCTGCTGCAAACTTTCAGCTTTCAAACATTCACAACAACGAACAATAAATCTCTCTTCCTCAAAGGCTAATTCCTATGTTCAACAACTGGCAAACTCCAAACGGGATGTCACGTCGCCATTTTATGCAGCACCTGGCTGGTTCCTCTGCAGTCGCAACGGCATCCATGACCATGGGCGGCGCCATCAAGGCCAATGCCGATGAGATGAGGAAGAATGGCAAGTCAGCCATCTTGTTGTGGATGGGCGGTGGCCCGGCAACGATTGACATCTGGGATCTGAAGCCCGGTGCACCTACCGGTGGGCCCTTCAAGCCAATTTCGACCACGGGTGACATGCAAATTTGTGAGCATATGCCACTGGTTGCACAGCAGATGAAGCATCTGTCGATTGTGCGCAGCATGTCGACACGTGAAGCCGACCACAATCGTGGACGCTACTACATGCACACAGGCTATGTTCCGAATCCAAACATCGAGCATCCTAGCTATGGATCGGTGATTGCTCATGAAGTGATGGATCAACGTCCTAACCTTGAAATTCCTCCGTTTGTTTCGGTAGGCGGTGCCAGCGCGGGACCCGGATTTTTGGGTATGGCTTGGTCACCGTTTTCGGTCACCAGCAATGGACAGATCCGCAACTTGAAGATGGATTTGGAAGATAATCGTCTGCTGCAGCGGATGGCTGCCTTGGATACGATCGAAACTGGCTTCTCCAAGCGGACACGAGATCTGCCTGCCAGCGAGCACGCCAAGGTTCTGAAGAAGACCTTTGATCTCATGACCAGTGATCAAATGGAAGCCTTCCGTGTTGAAAAGGAGCCAGAAGAGGTCAAAGAGCGCTATGGTACTGACCGTTTTGGTCAAGGTTGTCTGCTGGCTCGCCGCCTCGTCGAAGCTGGGGTGCCATTCGTCGAGGTTGATCTCGGTGGTTGGGATAACCATGGCGGTATTCACGCTTTGTTCAAGGACACAAAACTGCCACAACTTGACCGCGCTATGAGCGCCTTGGTTGAGGATCTCAACCAGCGTGAGTTGTTGAAGGACACTGTGGTCATCTGGATGGGTGAATTCGGCCGTACCCCGCGGATCAACCAGAATGCTGGACGCGATCACTGGGCACGTTCATGGTCATGTGTTGTTGGTGGTGGTGACATCAATGGTGGCCTCGCAGTGGGTGAGACCAGCAGCGACGGAACTGCTGTTGAAAGCGAGCCATTCAGCAGTGAGGATTTGATGACCACTGTCTGTAAGGGTCTGGGTATTTCTACCGAAAAGACCTTTACCAGTAAGAATGGTCGTCCAATGAAAATTGCGGGTGGTGGAAAGATCATCAGCGAGTTGGTGGCGTAACAACAGTGGCGTCGCCGCAGAGCTCGCAAAGTCAAGCATCAGATACCGGCTTCGACTCAATTACACCAGGGCATCAGGGTGCAAATGCCTGCAATGCGGAGATTGAGTTGGAGCCAGCCGAGCTGATTGCGCGACACCAAAATGGAATTTGGCGATACCTTAGGATGTTGGGGTGTGATTCCTCGACGGCTGACGATTTGACTCAGGAAACATTTTTGCGGGTGCTGAGGCGAGACAGTTTCGTTCAGCACAGTGATGCGGCGACCTCAAGTTACCTGAGGCGGACTGCATATAACCTGCTGGTGTCCATGCATCGTAAACAGCGAAAGGTGCAGACGCTGTGCGAGCCAGGTCTCTTGGACGAGATCTGGGATCGCTGGGCGGGCAAGGATTTGTCCGGAGATACGGCGGTTGAGTCGCTGCGGAAGTGCCTCGCGACCTTAACGGAGAGAGCACAGACCGCGCTTCGCATGCGTTTCGCTGAACAAGCGAGTCGCGTAGAGATTGGTGAGGCACTGAGTATTACGGATCACGGGGCTCGGAATCTGATGCAGCGGGCCAAGCAGCAACTACGCAGGTGCGTAGAGGAAAAACTTTGGCAGAATAACAATGAGTGAAATTAACCAGACCGCGGAGGAAGAGCGAGCGTTCAATGCGATGCTCGACGAAGCATTTGGCGGTTCACAACCACCAGATCTATCGAGTCAGATACTGGCTCGTTATTACAATACTGCGTTAGATTCAGACAGCTCAGTCCAGAAGGTTCACCCACGGAAATCGACTCGTCCGAATCGGTCACGGTCCAGGCAAATTAAAGTGGCGGCAGTGACCATCACTGCGCTCGCGGCAATGGTGGCTGGTGTCATCGCATTACAGCCCGATCACAATATCACTGACAGCGTTACCGAGCTTGTCGAGAATGCTAAACGTGATGATGGTGAGAAGGCAGTCATTGCAGATTCGGGCAACGGTAAGCCGACGCCAAAGGCAGATAAAAAGAAGAATCCCAAGCGAAAGCCGCTTAAGGGGATTCCGATGATCGTACAATCGCCCGACTCGGATGGGCCAAAACCGTCGTTCGACTCGGGTGATTCGTCAGGTTCTCCCAATGCAGATGAGAATCAGGCAGCTGAATTGGCACTGGTTTCGGCTCAGGTTGGCGAAGAAATGCAGGGTTATTGGGAAGCTGTTGGTATCAATCCGACATCCG
>JAPOKD010000306.1 GCA_029977825.1 Planctomycetota bacterium
AGTCAGGTGCTGAAGTTGCGAGAGCAGAGGTACGATTCGCAGAAATGGCATTTTCGGCTTGAATAATTGATGGCGTTGAAGCAGTTTGTAGCCTTCGTGGGGCGGTGAGAAACCACAACTTTGAAACCAGAGCAATCGTTTGAACGGGTGATAGGTAATTCTTTGAATTTAGATGACTTAAGAGAACTGTTGGCTCAGTATGATCAGCAGCATGTTTTGCGCCATTGGTCGCAACTGGATGCTGGGCAACAATCCAATCTTGCAGCGCAGCTGGATGAAATTGATCTGGCAGAATTGGCGAGCCTCGTCAGTGGAGAGGATGAGGCCACTGATTTCAGTGCACTGGCCAGTAGAGCAAGTTCTCCACCGGCTGTGCGGGCTGATGGTGGTGGTGCTGACTGGTCACCCGCGGAGGCTCGAGAACGCGGTGAAGAAGCGCTTCGGAATGGTGAACTCGGAGCAGTAATTGTTGCCGGCGGGCAGGGGACACGTTTGGGATTTGATCAACCAAAGGGTATGTTCCCAATCGGCCCAGTCTCCGAGCGTACGCTGTTCCAGTTTTTTGCTGATCGCCTTCTGGCGGTGAATGAAAAATATGGATGCCGTATTCCTTTGTACATTATGACCAGTGATGCAACGGATCAGGAAACCCGGGAGTATTTTGCGGCAAATGAGAACTTAGGCATCCCCGCAGAAGATCTTTACATTTTCAAACAAGGTGTGATGCCAGCTGTTGATGCAGCAACCGGCAAATTGCTCATGCAGAGTAAGGGCTCTCTTGCTTTGAGTCCTGATGGGCATGGTGGAACGGTTTCAGCATTGGAAAGTTGTGGTTGTTTGGCCGATGCTGCCAAGCGAGGGATTCAGCACCTCGCATACATTCAGGTCGATAACCCACTGGCACATCTTTGTGAGCCCGAGCTGATTGGGCATCATTTGATGGCGGCCAGTGAAATGACGACTCAGGTGGTTCAAAAACGCTATCCAATGGAACGGGTTGGCAACGTTGTTCTGGTCGATGGGAAGGTGCAGATCATTGAGTACAGTGATTTGCCCGAATCAGCAGCGGAAGCCGTTAACGAAGATGGTTCCCTCAAGCTGTGGGCAGGAAATATTGCTGTGCATCTGTTCAAGCTTAACTTCCTGCAAAGGGTTGCAGGGCAGGCCGATTCCCTGCCGTTTCATCGTGCGTCAAAAAAGGTGCCCTATTGTGATGAGCAGGGGCAATTGGTCTCTCCGGCCGAGCCAAATGCCACCAAGTTTGAACGATTCATTTTTGATTTGCTGCCAATTGCCAAAAATGCCTTTGTCGTTGAGTCCTTCGCCAGTGAAGCATTCGCACCTGTAAAAAATGCCAACGACGCTGACACCGACACACCGAAAGCTGCGAAAAAGGCGATTGTGGATTTGCACCGCCAATGGTTAGAGGAGGCGGGCGTTTGTGTGGATCAGGGGGTTCAGGTCGAGATTAACCCCAAGTTGGCCCTGACAGTCAGCGATTTGCGGGAAAAGATCACCACAAATATGCGGATCGACGCAGACCGCTACTTTGACATCCCGCTAGAATCGTGAGAATGGCGTGATCGCTGGCCAAGGCAGATTCTTTCGTTGCTCCCGCGATCATGTTTTTCCAGCATCTCATTGCGCGAAACCTCGCCACCGACGAGGTGTTCAATCAGACTCGGTCCCACCATGACCTTCCCACCTTTCACGTTGGCTTTATGAATACAACATTGCACAAATATCAACGGCAAGGCAACGCCCTGGTCGGTTTACTCATTTGTCTGTTTTTTGTTGCGGTCATTGGAGGAGCAGGTTATGTCGTCCTGAACAAGACCGGCGGTGCAGTGGACCCGAATGCTTTAATCACAAAAATAGCCAAACGGGGGCCATTTGATCATGTCGTGTTGGAGCAGGGCGAAGTCGAAAGTAGCAGCAATACGGAGATTTTGTGCGAGGTCAAATCCCGTGGTAGTGGCGGTACAGCGATTCTCTGGGTTATCGAAGAGGGTGCCAGAGTCAAGAAAGGCGAAAAGCTTGTCGAGCTTGATTCGGCTGAGTTGGAGCTGAACCTCAAGGAGCAGAAAATTCAGGTGATCACGGCCCAGTCACGATTAGCTACAGCCGAAGCGAATCTGGAGCAAGCCAAGATTTCCCGTCAGGAGTATCTAGAGGGCGTTTACAAGACTGACGAGAAGAAAATTCAGAGTGAGAAAGCTATTGCGGAACAGGAATTGCGAAAAGCGCTGCTGATGAGTCAGAGTAGTGAGCGACTTGTTGCGAAAGGATTGTTGAACTCACTGACTTTGGAAGCGAATCAGTTTGCAGTTGCCAAAGCTGAAAACGAGTTGGCTGTTGCTGACAGTAAATTGAAAGTTCTGCAAAATCTTACCAAACAGAAAATGTTGGTTCAGTTTGATAGCGATATTGAAGCCGCTGAGGCCTCACTATCTGCAGCTCAAAGCGAGTTGATGGAAGAGCAGACCGAGTTGGCCGAGATCGAAGAGCAGATCAGCAAGTGCATTATGTACGCGCCGTCTGATGGGGTTGTTGTTCACGCGAACCGATACAGCAGCAGAGGTGGGAATGCAGAGTTTGTTGTTGAAGCAGGGTCGACGGTCCGTGAACGCCAAGAGATCATTCGCTTGCCGGATCCTTCGTTGATGCAAGTCAAGTGCAAAGTCAATGAATCCAGAATCACGTTGATTCGAGAAGGTATGGCGGCACGGATAGAGATTGATGCCGTCCCGGGGATGAAACTTACAGGACGAGTCATCAAGGTTAATCGATACGCCGAACCGGGAAGTTACTTTAGCTCATCGATCAAAGAGTATGCGACGATCATCGAGATCATCGATCCACCGGAGAATATTCGTACGGGTATGACAGCAGAGGTGCAAATTTTTGTGGAGCAACTAGATGATGCTCTGCAAATTCCAATCGAAGGCCTTTATGAGCATGGTCCTGACATGTTCACGTTGGTGATGAAGGGACCCGATCAATTCGAGACAGCCAAGGTAGATATCCAGGCGACCAATGACACGATGGCCAGCATCAACGCTGGTCTGGAAGACAATGACGTTGTGGTCTTGAACTTGCGTGATCATCTGAGTTTGATGACGCTGCCAAAGATCGTCCGCGAGGATAATAGTGGCATGCGTGACGTGGCCAGTGCACCGAGGGTAGGAGCTGAAGGAGAGGGCGGACGGCCCGGTGGTGCAGGCGGCGGACGGCCCGGTGGTGCAGGCGGCGGACGGCCCGGCGAAGGCGGCGGAAGGCGTGGTGCAGGCGGCGGAAGGCCTGGTGGAGGCGGCGGACAATTTGGTGCAGGCGGTGGTGGAGCGCCTCCAATCGGCAGAATTGTCGACGGAATGATGTCGAATAGCGACAAGGACGGGGATGGTTCGATATCAGCTGATGAACTGAAAGCAGTCGATAGCAAATATCGTGCGATGTTCACCGCGGCTGACGCCGACTCAGACGGCAGTGTAAGCAAGGCGGAACTTACCCAGGCAATGAAGAAACGCATGGGCGGGGGAGGTAGGCGATGAGTGGCAATGATTCCGTGGGTGGACCTGCTTTGATGAGCTCGGAAGCATCGACAAGCATGCCTCGATTAGCGACTTCGATCAGAGAGTTGACAAAAGAATACGTCTTGAAGAGCGAGACGGTGCGGGCTCTTCGCGGTGTGTCCTTTGATGTGCCTGAGGGTGACTATGTCGCGATCATGGGCCCTTCCGGAAGTGGGAAGAGTACGCTGTTGAATCTCTTGGGTTGTTTAGATAAACCAACCGGTGGGAGTCTGTATCTGGGTGAAGATGACATCGCTGAGATGACAGATGATGAGCTGGCCGAGATCAGGAGTACGCGCATCGGGTTTGTTTTCCAGTCGTATAACCTGATACAGCAGCTAAGTGTTGTTGAGAACATTCAGGTGCCTCTGTACTACCAGGGAAGGCTTGGATCGGGTGAAAAGAGAAGGGCGATGGAATTGGCAGAACGCGTAGGCTTGGGTGATCGACTTGACCACCGGCCTGCTCAGTTGTCGGGGGGTCAGCAGCAGCGCGTGGCAATCGCCCGCAGTCTCGTCAATGATCCTTTCTTTGTGCTTGCAGATGAGCCCACTGGTAACCTGGACTCGGTCACGACTGACGAAATTCTGGCGATCTTTGATGAATTGAATGATGAAGGACGAACGATTATTCTCGTCACCCACGAGGATGATGTAGCTGATCGTGCCAAGCGTATTGTGCGTTTGAAGGACGGGATGTTACACACTGACGAGCAGGTCAGTGAGGAACGACGTGTCGCTGCCAGATTGGCGCAGCGGGAAGCGGTCGAAGAATTGTTGGCTCGCGAGTAGGTCAGACGTCGGGATTACATTGACATGGTTTGGTTACGCACTTGGAAACTGGGCATCAAGAGTCTTGCGCTGCATCCGTTGCGGACTGCGCTGACCATGATTGGCATTATGATTGGTGTCACCGCCGTCATCGTTTTGACTGCCATCAGCCAGGGTGCAAGCGATCAGGTACAGCGGCAGATCGAATCGCTTGGATCGACAACGATTATCGTTCGCAGCCAAAAACCACCAGAAGATAAACTCGCTGGCATGCGTGCAACGCAATATGGCCTGTTGCGCAGCGATCTGGAGCGGATTATCGAGAATGTTCCAACGATTGAAACTGCCATACCGATCCGGGAAATTCGACGGCAGTTCACGTATCGTGACCGTTCCATAGATGGCCGACTTGTGGGATGCACGCCTGCCTATGCTGACGTTAACAGCCTGGAAATACGGGCCAACGGTGGGCGTTTTATTGGTGATGCTGATGATCTGAAAGCTGATACGGTGTGCGTTGTCTCGGCGGGGGTTGCGGAGGCTTTATTTCCGTATGAAGAACCATTGGGGAAGCGAATTAACGTTCCCGAACACACGGACAAATACAAAATTGTAGGCGTCCTTGAGCATCGAAACCCTTCGGCAGCGATCGGCGGTTCACTCGATTCACAGGATTTTTCAGCGGACGTTTATATTCCCATACGCACCCTGAGGAAAAGGGTGGGGGACACGATCGTCACACGGCGTAGCGGCCAGTTTCAAATGGAGATCATGGAACTGAATCAGATAACTCTTCAGGCGACGTCGCCTGAAAAGGTTCGGCCTACCGCCGCACTGATCAAGAGTTTACTGGCCCCCAACCACAGCGAGATGAATGATACTGCAGTGGTAGTTCCGTTAGAGCTGCTGGAACAGGCCCGCAACATGAAGCTGTTGTTTCTCGGCATCGCGATCTTGATCGCGTGTATTTCGTTGCTTGTTGGGGGCATAGGTATCATGAATATCATGCTTGCGAGCGTGACAGAACGAACGAGAGAAATTGGTATTCGTCGGGCACTTGGAGCGAAGCAGGGAGATATTGTGAAGCAATTTCTCGTTGAAACCATCGTGCTTAGTTTTGTCGGCGCATTTCTCGGTATCCTGCTCGGCCTGCTCAGTCTGCCAGTGTACGGTGGCTTGATATGGGTTTTTGAGCAGACGTTCCCTGAGCAATTTTCCACGTTACCGCAGCCTATTCGCGAGGCGACCCCATCGATTGTTCTGTGGACGATTCCTCTGGCCGTCATGATCGCCGTAGGCGTTGGTTTGGTCAGTGGGTTGTATCCTGCCGTGCGTGCAGCGAAGATGAATCCGATCGAGGCACTGCGCCACGAGTAGGATTTTTGCAGCTTTTGTTTCGGATTGCCCCGATGACCATTTTACAAGCATCACATTGCCGTTTCAGTGTGCGCGGTCTTTGTCTCCTTGGTCTGGCTTGGGCAGTTTTGGGTTCTGGCTCGCTAGTTACCGCCTGGGCCGTTGAGTTGGGTGTTGTTGAGTCAGGGGCCAATGAGTCAGGGGCCAATGAGTCAGAAAATGCCTTCAAGCTGATGACCTACAATATCCGGTATGACAACTTTCAAGACGGAAAAGACGCTTGGGTGCATCGCGCTGATACAGTTGTGGATTTGCTTTCCAAGCAGGATTTGTTTGGCTTGCAAGAGGTTACGGCAGGGCAATTGAAAATACTGATGGCGAGGTTGCCGGAATTCGATTTCTATGGTCTGGGTCGAGAGGATGGTCGTAGTCGGGGTGAGCACGCACCTATTGGTATCAGAAAAAGTCGTTTTGAAGCTCTCGAGCGGGGAACGTTTTGGTTGAGTAAAAACCCGGATCGCGTTGGGGTTACGGGTTGGGACGCTGCGTTACCAAGAACCTGTACATGGATGCTTGTGAAAGACCGAGTCAGCGGAAAGAAATTATGGGTTGCCAATACACATTTTGATCACCGCGGCTCAACGGCCCGGTTAGAAAGCGCCCGACTGATAAAACGTGTTGTGACTGAGCAGCCTCTGGCAATACCTGTTGTTGTGATGGGCGATTTCAATTGTTTGCCGAAATCTCCCCCCTTCATGGCCTTGGTGAGCGATCAATCCCTCAAGGATGCTCGCGTGTTGAGCCAGCAGAAGGTTGCTGGTCCAAATAGCACATGGAATGGTTTTCGCGAGATTGATTCAGGTCGGATTATCGATCACATCTTTGTTCGGGGATCGATTCGAATTGAAACACTGTCGACGCTCAATCCAAAAACATCAGTCGGACGCTATGCTAGTGACCATCTGCCGGTGCAGGTTCTGGTGGGTTGGCCCCAATCTGATGCGACTGGAAATTGATGGCAAAGCTTTCACGTCGGGATCGTTCGCGTCTTCTGA
>JAPOKD010000493.1 GCA_029977825.1 Planctomycetota bacterium
AACTGGATCAATCCACGAAATGACAATCGCGGACCACATGGGCCACCCAATTGGAATTGGAAAGGCTTGAAGAGTAGCGATGTGACACTGCCGAGATTGCTTCGCAAAGTGGGGTATCAAACGATTCATGTAGGAAAAGGACACTTCGGGCCGGATGATTCAGAAGGCTCCGAACCGCTGAATCTGGGCTTTGACGTGAATGTCGCCGGTGCGTCGTTTGGAGCGCCTGGAAGTTATTACGGCGAAGACAACTATGGGCAGAGCACCAAACGTTCACATCACGCCGTGCCTCATTTAAAAAAATACCATGGCTCCGACACGTTTTTGACCGAGGCGATCACGCTTGAGGCAAAGAAACAGGTTTCGGAATCGGTTCAGAAGCGAAAGCCATTCTATTTGTACATGTCACACTATGCTGTCCATGCACCGTTTCACTCGGACCCGCGATTTGCTGACCACTACAAGAATTCTGGCAAGCCGAAAAATGCTCAGGCGTTTGCTACGTTGATCGAAGGAATGGACAAGTCACTTGGCGACCTGCTGGATCACTTCGATGATTTGGGAGTATCGGAAAACACTCTCGTGTTCTTTCTGGGTGACAATGGGTCAGATGCGCCTTTGGGTCATCAGCACGCCGTTGCTTGTGCCGCCCCGCTGCGTGGCAAAAAAGGTGCTCATTACGAAGGCGGGATGCGGGTTCCGTTCATTGCAGCATGGGCTAAAGAGAATGCGAACAATGCGAATCAGAAACGACTGATCATTCCACCCGGAAGTCTGCAAACGCAGGTAGCTGCTGTGCAGGATTTGTATCCTACCATCGCAACTGTGACGGGCGCCAGATCACCCGAAGGTCATACGGTTGACGGAGTCGATCTGTCGATGCTGTTGACTGCCGAGCCTGACAAGTCACGTGATGAAGTTTTTCTGATGCACTACCCGCATTCGCCTCACCGAAGCGATTACTTCACCACTTTCCGTGACGGAGACTGGAAAGTGATCTATCACTACATTCCGTCCAAGGGATCCGAGGGTGAACGCTACCAGCTTTACAATCTTGCATCAGACCCGTTTGAATCAACCAACCTCGCGGATCAGGAGCCTGAGGTATTGCGAGAGATGGTCGGGAAATTGAAGTCAGGTCTGGAAGCACATCAGGCCCTGTATCCCGTTTCGCCGGAAGATGGCAAGACACCACTGGTCCCTGTGATTCCGTGATCGTCTGTTCTGATTGAGGAGCATGGTGGATTGTCATTGCCACGCTCTGTTGCACAATTCCGCTGGCCACCGGGAGCTTCGGATGGCCATGAACTGTGTCAATCTATCAGTCAACGTATCGCTCAAGAGCGGCTGCGACCTGATTTAACGATCTCGTCCAGCTGTTTCTTCAGTCGTTCGGCAACTTCAGGATGTTGATCGATCACGTTCTTTTTTTCGGCAGGATCCTGTTCAAGATTGAAAAGCTGGAGTTTCGGCACTTTGGTGTTGGCCAACTGTTTTTCGACCACCACGTTACGTGCAAAGTTCTTGCCGTATCGATGAAGTTTCCACTTGCCGCTGCGCAGCGCCAGTGTTCCGTTATTGCCGTTGTCCTGCTGTATCAGATGGTCACGACCTTTCGCGTCTTTGTCGCCAAGCATCGCGCCGATCACGTCGAAGCTGTCGAGGTATCCATCCGAGGTTAGCTTCTGGTCAGTCAAGGCAGCCAGACTCGCTGCCAAGTCGATGGTGCAGACGACTTCGTCGCTGGTTCCCGGGGCAATACGTCCTTTCCAGGATGTGATGAAGGGAGTGCGTGTGCCGCCTTCATAGACGCTGTATTTTCCACCGGTGAATGGACCACCTGCTCGGTGGTTGCCGACTTTTTCAAGTGCTTCGTCTTTGTAGCCGTCATCCATCACGGGACCGTTGTCACTACAGAACACCACCAGGGTGTTTTCAGTCAGATTCAAGCGATCCAGATTTTTCATCAGTTCACCGACACACCAATCCAGTTCAATGATCGCATCACCCCGGAAACCGAGTGAGGTCTTTCCCTGAAAACGTTCGTGCGGGATTCGCGGAACATGAATGTCATGCGACGAGAAGAAAAGGAAGAAAGGTTCTTTCTGATGTTCTTCGATGAACTCAACCGATTTTTCCACCCACTTATCGGCAAGATCCTCATCACGGAATCGGGCAGCATGACCACCGGTATAGAAACCGATTCGACTGATGCCATTATGAATGGTCGAATTGTGACCATGGGACCAGTCCATTTTCAGCGTGTCGCGATGAGTTTGACCGGTTGGATGATCAGGACTGGGTTTTTTCTTGCCAACCCACAAAGGATCTTTGGGATCGAGATTCGGTACCCGATGATCGTGAACATAGACTTGTGGTACCCGGTCGTTGGTGGTGGGTAACAGGAAACAAGTGTCAAAACCAATTTCCAGTGGTCCCGGCTTGAGCTCGCCATTCCAGTCTGGACCTTCCGGCCCACCTAAACCCAAGTGCCATTTTCCGATCACGGCAGTTGCATATCCTGCTCGTTGAAGCATGGTTGCTACCGTTTCGGTTCCCGGCTTGATGATCGCAGGAGCCGTTGGTGGAGCGATGCCAGTGCGTTCGCCACGGAAGGCATAGGTGCCGGTCAACATCGAATATCGGGTAGGAGTGCAGGTGGAAGCAGAGCAATACCCGTTGGTGAATCGCAATCCACCAGCAGCAAGTCGATCAATGTTGGGGGTTTCCAGTGAGGTTGCCCCGTAACATGACAGGTCGCCGTAACCGAGGTCATCGGCCATGATCACAATCACATTTGGCTTTTCACTGTGAGCGGCGGAGGACAGAATCAGCGTAAAACAGGCAAGCAGGACCGGAGTCCACAGTGCACGGGGCATATCATTTCTCGTGAGGAAGGAAGCATGGGCTGGGAGTGCCAGACCTCATTGTAAATCAGAAATCCCGAAACTACAGGCGACAGTAGCTCGAATTCTGGCGGTTCCCTCAATCAGATGGCACGATGCATGACAGATCATTACCCGCCATCATCTGGATGCATCATTTTTGTCTCTTGCCTGCAATGCATTTTCCTTCAGGAGAGAGGCAATCTGCGGTCTGACTTCTTGCAGTCGACGCAAATCAAACTCTCGATTCAACGAGCGACCAACGCCCTGGTAAGTTGCTTCCACCTGGGGATCCCAATCTTTGGAAACAATGTCCAAGGCTGTTTCGCCATTTGAGTTTTTGGTCTCGGGATTGGCTCCTTTGGTCAGCAACAGTTTGACAAGTGACGCGTCTCCAAAAAAAGCTGCCAGATGGAGAGGGGTATTACCATCCGGCCCACCCAAACTGGCGTCGGCTCCACGTTGTATCAGTAGCCGGGCGGATTCGAGGTGATTGTGCAGAATGGCGTTGCGCAGAGGCGTCGCACCACGTTTTCCCTGCTTGGCGTTCACGGAAATGCCAGCGTCAAGGAATCGTTTGATGGAGGCGTTGTCACCCGCAGTAGCTGCTGCCCAGATGTCGTTGATTGGGGTCGACGAACGTCGTGGTTTCAATTTGGCTGCCATGGCCGGATCGAGTTGCGACCCTTCGGATAGGCAGTAAAGTTTTGACGCTGTGCGGATCAGTAGTTTATCACCCACCACGGCAGGGCAGGCGATGCACAGTTCATCGAGTTCATTGCGGGCCACAATTTCAAAATCCTCACCCGCCTTGATCACATAAGTGAGTCCATCTTCACTGAGGCAGAACAAGTAACCGTTATAGGCGAAAGGTGATGCTGTAAAAGAACCGGAAGGCGAGAATCTTTTTTTGCCATAAACCTGTTCACCTGTACGAGCATCGTGACAGGTCAAGAATCCTTGATCGTAAAGCGTGTAAAGATAGTCTCCGTAGACAGTCTGGCTGGGGTTGTAGGACGAGGCAGTGCTTTGATACCACTCAATGAACTCACTATCGGTGTAGTCACCCTCAGGGGTGATGTTTCCACTTGCACCCGGCTTGATCGCAAAGGTAGGTCTATGTGCGTCGCCCACGTATCCTGATGCGATATAGCACATCCCGTGTGCATTCATCGGTGACGGAATGACCAGGTTTGACATCTGTCCATCAAATTCCCAAAGCAGGTCGCCCGTGAGTGAATAGCTGCGATTGGATTTTTTGCCTGGCACAACGATTTCAGTGCGCTGTTCATTCTGCCAGACCAATGGAGTTGCCCACGAATGGGTTTCATTGCGATCCTTTTTCCAGAGTTCCTTTCCAGTTTTGGCATCGAACGATGCAATCCATGATTGTTCAAGGTTGTCATAGACGACAAACACCTGACCGTCATGGACGACAGGGGAGGCTGCCGCACCATAATCCATGAAGGTCTTTTTTGGTTCAATTTCACGTGACCAAATCAATTCGCCATTGAGGTCGTAACAATAAAGCCCCACATCGCCAAACAATACGTAAAGCCGTTCTCCGTCCGTGGT
This sequence comes from Planctomycetota bacterium, assembly GCA_029977825.1. GTDB lineage: Bacteria > Planctomycetota > Planctomycetia > Pirellulales > Pirellulaceae > Rubripirellula. The sequence goes on from JAPOKD010000493.1 coordinate 4,461, forward strand.
AGCAGTTTCTGCTGCGTAAGTGCTTTTGGGATGCCGTGGAATTTGCGGTGCACCCGTGTGGGCCTCGCGTTTCCAGATTTCCTGGCCGGTGTTCAAATCAAAGCAATAAACCAGCCAATGGTGGATCCCTTTACCCGGATCCCGGACCCCCTGACCCAGATAGAGTCCTTTGCTAGGTGCTGTGTTCTGCTCGTCACTGACAACCGATGTCAGAAACACTTTCTCACCCCAGACGATGGGGCAGGACCATCCCCAGCCTGGCAGGTCAATCGCCCAGCGAACATTGTCAGTTGTGCTCCATCGGGTTGGCAGGTTGACATTATCCCGGCCAACGCTATTTCCATCTTCACCGCGAAAACGTGTCCAATGATCAACACCACGGACCACGGGAATGGTGCTGAGTATCAGACAAGCTGCAAATCCAATCACTCGAAGCATGATGTGCGTCCGGTAAAGAGAAGGAAATAGTTCAGTAGAGAAAACGATTCAGGGTAGGGCAGGGCAG